>DAOUQK010000359.1 GCA_030625695.1 Paracoccaceae bacterium
CTGATATGGCGGCGATCTTCGCGCAGGTGCGCGGTGATACCGTCCGCGCCCGCCTCTTCGGCCAGTTTGGCGGCGCGCAGAGGGCTGGGATAATCACCACCACGGGCGTTGCGCACCGTTGCTACGTGGTCGATATTCACCCCAAGGCGCAAAATCTTATCAGTCATGTCGCGAATCCCAAGTGTCAGTTCAATCCTAGTTCACTCCGACCCTAGTGCGCATTTCAAACGGCGTCAGCCTCTTGTCTGGCTTTTCTCCGGATCGCTTCGAACTTGGCCTTGATGCGCTTGCGGCGGCGTTTCTGATAGGCACGAATGAAGGTGAGGGAAATATAGTAGATGATCGTCGCCGTAATCGCCCCGGGGATCAGCCCGCCGACAAGGTAAGGGTGAAATACCTCGCGAAAAAACACCTCGAGCCCGTGCCAATCTGGGTCGTTGCCGGTGAACAGGGCGGTGAAATTACTTTTCAGATCGTCGCCTGCGTCGATGAATTTACCGACAAACGACCGATGCGACCCTTCGTCAAATTCAGTCCCCAACAGGAAATGCCCGGTTTTCAGGGACACCACGCCAATCGGCACATAGGTCAACGGGTTGCCAAAGAACGTCGCCATCAATGACGCCAGAACATTGCCTCGCATGGTGCGCGCCACCAGAAAGGCGACGATGAAATGCATGGTGTAAAATGGCGTGAATGTGGTGAACACGCCGGCCCAGATGCCGCGCGCGATGCGCTCGGGCGAATCAGGCAGGCGGCGAATGCGGTGTTTGATATACAAATAGGCGCGTCCCCAACCGCCACGCGGCCAGAGGAATTCTCCGATCGCACGCAACATTGTCCTTGGGTCGCGGCGTTTGAATACCAACGAATTCGTCCTTTTCCCGTCGTTTACCCGGTGGTTAGCCCGTCACCACCCCTTTTTTGACCTTCTCGCGAAGCCGTTCAGTGGCGGCCACGTCGCTGTCAGCCTCAAGGGTCAGCATCAGTGAATGCAACTGTTCCACATCACGCAACTCAACATTGACCATCAGACGGTAAAAATCTGGTTTTCTGTCGACAATTTCAAGGTTACTTATGTTCGCCTTCTTCTCGCCGATCAACGTGCAAATGCGCCCCAACACGCCCGCGTCATTGCCAATGGTCAGATCAAGCGTGGCGCCATAAGCCGCTGGATGGCTACCACTGTGCCAGCGCAGATCGACCCAGCGCTCGGGCTGTTCTTCGAATTCGATCAGGTGATCGCAATCAATGGCATGCACCACCACGCCTTTGCCGCGATATGTGATGCCGACAATGCGTTCCCCCGGCAGCGGCTGACAGCACGGCGCGCGATCAAACGACTGGCCGGGGTCCAGACCAATCACCGCATGCAGCATCGGGATCTGGTCGCCTGTCTTTGGAACCAGATCGGGATAAACCGCCTGAACCACATCGTGCCCCGTCAGTTCAGCACTGCCCAAACGCGCCAGAATTTCTTCACCGCTGGCCAGGCGCATGTTCTTGGCAGCGGTGGCCATCACCTTGTCGGTGGCCTTGCGCCCGACATGTTCAAACGCTGAACGGGCCAGCTCACAGCCCAGTTTGATGAACCGCTCCCGGTCCACCTCGCGCAGGGCACGCCGGATCGCGGTGCGGGCTTTGCCGGTGATGGCGATGTCCAGCCAGCTTACCTGAGGCGTCTGTCCTTCGGCGGTGATGATCTCGATCGACTGGCCATTTTTCAGGCGGGTCCAAAGCGGCACGCGGATGCCGTCCACCTTAGCCCCAACACAGGCAGAGCCAATGCGTGTATGGATAGAATAGGCGTAGTCAATCGGCGTCGCCCCGCGGGGCAGTTTGACCACATCACCCTTGGGAGAAAAGCAAAACACCTGATCCGAGTACATTTCCAGTTTTACGGCCTCAAGAAAATCCTCGTGGTCTTCTTCGGCATCAAACTGTTCCGACAACCCGGCAATCCATTTCGCCGGATCAACCGCAAACGGGTTTTCCGAGCGCACCCCATCGCGATACGACCAATAAGCCGCCACGCCGGTTTCGGCCACATCGTGCATTTGCCGCGTGCGAATCTGTACCTCCACCCGTTTGCCGTCGCGCCCGGAAACGGTAGTATGGATAGACCGGTACCCGTTGGTTTTGGGCTGTGAAATATAATCTTTGAACCGCCCCGGCACCGCACGCCACCGTTGGTGGATTGCGCCCAGGGTGCGATAGCAATCTTCTTCGCTGTCGGTGATGATACGAAAACCATAGATGTCCGATAGACGCGAAAACCCCTGATCCTTTTCCTGCATCTTACGCCAGATAGAAAACGGTTTTTTCGCGCGGCCAAACACTTCGGCCTCGACCCCGGCCTTTTCAAGCTCACTTCGCATATCGCCGGTGATCCGATGGATCACATCGCCGGTTTCGCGTTGCAGGGTGATAAAGCGACGAATGATCGACTGGCGCCCTTCGGGGTTGAGAATGCGGAACGACATATCCTCAAGCTCATCGCGCATCCACTGCATCCCCATGCGCCCGGCAAGGGGCGCATAGATATCCATCGTCTCACGGGCCTTTTGCACCTGTTTATCGGTCGACATCGACTTGATCGTGCGCATATTGTGCAACCGGTCTGACAGTTTGACCAAAATCACCCGCAGGTCTTTGGACATCGCCATGAACAGTTTGCGAAAGTTCTCGGCCTGCTTTGTCTCGGTACTGGACAATTGCAGGTTGGTCAGCTTGGTGACCCCATCGACCAATTCGGCCACCTCTGCGCCAAACCGCTTTTCCACTTCGCCGTAAGACGCTTTGGTGTCTTCGATGGTGTCGTGCAACAGGGCTGTAATGATGGTCGCATCATCCAGCCGTTGCTCGGTCAGAATCGCGGCCACGGCGACAGGATGCGAGAAATAGGGCTCTCCGGATTTGCGGAACTGCCCTTTGTGCATCTCTATGCCATAGGCATAGGCCGCAGCAATCCTGTCAGTATTGGTCTTTGGATTGTAGTTGCCGACCAGAGCAATCAGATCTTCGACTGAAATCATCTGATTGCCACCATGGAAGGTACGTTAGCCCTGCCCTTGCGCTTCCATCAGCGCGCGCAACAGTTTTTCTTCGGACATGTCGTCCTCGGCCGGCTTGTCAGACTCACCGCCCATCAACAGGGCCATTGAATCTTCCTCAGGCTCATCCACCTCGATCTGGTTCTGATTGCTTTCGATCAACCGCTCGCGCAGGTCATCCGCACTTTGGGTTTCGTCCGCAATCTCGCGCAGCGATACAACCGGGTTCTTATCGTTGTCCCGGTCAACGGTGATCGGTGCACCGGCGGCAATCTCGCGCGCCCGATGGGCC
>DAOUQK010000210.1 GCA_030625695.1 Paracoccaceae bacterium
CCCAGTGACAAATGAAACTCGGCCGCTTTGGCGTCGTCTTCGGTGTTGACGTCGAACACCAGCCGTTTGTCGCGGATCGAAAGGTTCAGGTGATAGGGACCATTCGGCGCGGACCGCCCATCACGGGACGGCAGAGTGAAGCTGTTTTCCTCGAGCAGGTCGAACATCGCTACTTTGCGTTCCTGTTCGATCTCGGGGGTTGGCGGCGGCAGATTGCTGTCGTCGATTTCGATCTGACTGATGTGGGACATTGCGGCGAACTCTTCGGCTTAAATGAATTACGCAGGGGTTAGCGTATGTGTCACATAGGGGCAAGCTGGGGGATTATCCTGCACGTCCCTTGTAAGAGCGGGTCAAGCATTCACATCGTATTGTTTGTTTGATTTCAGTTTGAAAGACAGGTGCTACGGCGTGGTTGTGACCAGTATTCGACTATCCAGTGACTGAATGCTGCCGGTGTCGGAATCTGCATTCTCCTGCAAGGCGCGGGCATATCCCTGGGCCGATTCTTCGCTGGGTCGCAACCCTCCGAACAATGGCTTGGAGGAGTGGACAATGATTATCTTACTCTTGCCCAAAGTGCTTTCATCAACCCGGAACACCATCGCCCCGTTTTGTTGCGGACTGGATTGGCTATCCGCCACGCGGATTTTTACCGGCCCGGGTTGACCATTGCGCAAGGTTGCAATGTCGTTGGCCTGTCGGTTGATGTAAGGCAGCATGTGATAAACTTTGCCTGAAACATCCAAAATCGAAACAGTCAGATAGCCGTCGGTCATTGCCGCAGGCAGTATCAGGTCAATCACCGGGTTTTCGCCGACAAAAAATCGCCCCGATGTGTTCAACTCATCCAGATCGCCGTCGCGGTAAACCACCTTGACCCCGCCGAACGGAGCCTTTGGCAGATGGCTTTCGATCAGGCACAGATTTGAATTCAGAACCTCCAGATCCAGAATGATCCGCCGCTCGCCGACCACATCGCGCAAAGCGTCAAACAACCCGACCCGGGTTGAGGTTTCCGCCACCCGCCCTTTCACAACCACCGGTGTTTCCGGCCCATAGCCAACCGCCGAGGTGCCGGGCAATTGCAACACGCCGCAATCGGCGAAGGACTCGACGATCGGGGTCAGCTTGTTCGCGGCAAGGAATACATCGCGCAACGTGATCTGCGCGGTGCCGTTAAGGGCGCCGGGCAAGCCCGCAGAAAAGGCCGTCAACAACTTGGTATGAACCGCCTTTTTGGTGGTCGAGCCGGTCAATTGCGCATCATTTCCTTTGATGATCAATCGCCAGTCATCCAAGACGTCCAATGGGGTCAGAGTCGCCAGCACATCATTGCCCCAGCTGTCGGCAATGTCACCTGATGCAAGGGTCAGCTCGGCAACACCGCCGCGTTGTTCAACCAATCCACTTAGGGCACCCGAAAGGTCTTCGGACGGGACATAGCCAATCGCCTGCGCCGGGCCATCAGCAGTGTCGCTAACAATAAGAGTATAGGGATCCGCGACGGGATATTGCGGGCCCAAAAGACTGTCGAACGCCCCGGTAAAATACCCGGCCGCGCCTCCGCCTCCCAACAACAGGACCAACATAACTGCGATCAACCCGCCTTTAGATTTCTTGGGCTCAGGCGTGGGTACGGGCGCAGGTTTGGGTTTCGGCGCTGCCGCGGGGGCAGATGCGGGGGCCGACTTTGGCGCTGGGGTGGGTTTTGGCGCGGGTTCAGGTGCAGATTTGGTTTTGGACGAAGGTGGTTTTCTGACCGGGATAATCACCGTCGCGTCAGAGTCGATGTCTTCATCCATGGTGTCATCGGGCGTTTTGACCGGACCACTCTCAGGCGTCTTGAGAAACGCCAGAACCGCTTCGGCGCTTTGCAGCCGTTCGGCGGGAACCGGGGCGGACATCCGGTCAATCAGTGACTTGAGAGGTTCAGGAACCCCCGACGTATCCAGCGGCTTGCCTTTGTTTTCAACCACCTCCATCGGGTTGTTGCCGGCCTTGGGGGCCGCGCCCCGAAAGTTGGCCAAAAGCAGCGCCCCAAGCGAATAGATGTCAGAGCGTTTATCGGTATTGCCGCTTAATTGCTCGGGTGCGGCATAGGCATATTTGCCGGCAAATTCATTGCCGACAATGGTTTGCGCACCCGGATTGGTATCTTTGGCGATGCCGAAATCAATGATCACAGCCTTGGCCGGGTCCCCGTCTTCGAGGATAATATTGTCTGGCGAAAGGTCACGATGCACGATGTTGCGGGCATGTGCCGCCTGCAAGCCTTCGGTGACGCGGCGGGCAACAACCAAAAGGTCGTCCGCCAACATTGGCCCCTGTTTCAGCTTTTTATCAAGGCCGGGACCCTCGATATAGTCCATCACCAGATAGACATGTCCGTCCGGCGATCGATGATTCTCGGAATAACGAACCACGGCATCGTGCCGGATTTCGCGCATTTCTTCTTCGCGGGTCAGCAAGACAAGAAAGTCTTCGTTGCCGGAAAATTCGGCTTTCAAAACCTTTAGAGCGGCCAAACGACCGGAAATATCGCTGCGTGCCTTATAGACGTCAGACGTGCCGCCGCGTCCCAGCAAACCTTCGATGCGATAGGTATTGTTTAACAGATCGCCAGGTTGAAACGCGTCACTGGGGCGGGATTCAAGCATGGCGATCTTTCAAAGTTCTGGACTGTTTTCTAGACCGTGTTCCGGCCCTAGCCCAGCGCCTGGAATTCAACCCTGCGATTGACGTCGCCACGAGGGTCAGCGTCGTCAAACGGGGCGCTTTCGCCCATACCAACCGCCTGAAGTCGCGTCCCTTCGATACCGCAGGACGATACCAGATGATGCTTGACCTCTTGCGCGCGCAGCAGGGACAGACGTTCATTATAAGACGCCTTGCCGGAACTGTCGGTGTGGCCGATAATTTGGAACACTGCCACGTCAACCGATTTCATCGCCTGACACAGTGACGCCAGCTTGGGTTTTTGATCTTCACGCAGAGCTGCCGAATCAAAATCGAACGAGATCTGAATATTGACCTGATCGGCCCGTTCAACGGCGGCATAAGTGGTCACTGCTGTTGTCGAACTTTCTTCCGATGGCTCTGCCGCAGCAGTGGCTTCGGTGGCGGCGGACTGATCAGATGGTACGATCACCAAGCCACGGGTTTTTTGCTTTTTAAACGCATTTGTAATGTCTTCTGCCGACATTTCGGTTGTCGATTGGGCCGAAACCACGACAGGTGACGCCAAGGAAAACCCGGCGACGATCAAAGAAGATATAAGAATATTGAGACGTACCATGGTGGCACCTTCCCTCTAATGTTTAAATGAAGTCGTGGGCAAAGCATACACCACGATAGCTTTCCCTACAACGGTTTTGCGCCAGAGTTTAATCAATGGAAACGCAATAAACCGTGGGACTTGGGAGGAAAAACTGGTTACTAACAATCGGCAAGCAGACTGTTGTCTGATCATACAGGGGTAAATTATGCGATTCTTACCGGCAATCATCATCGCCGTGGCCGTGGTTCTGGCCCCTGTCATCTGGTTCAGCATTCGGTATTTGATGCTGGATGACGAATATCAGGGCGGTGGCATGGATTCCGGCGCACGGATCGAGATCGAGATACTGCGTCAGCAGGTCGAGGACCTGCAAATTCGCCTGGGTGCGTTGCAAAACGAAGTTGCTGGCCTGCCGCTTGGGGGGCAAGCGTCGGCACCGGTGTCGGACCTTGATGCCGAAGACGCAATTCTTCGCGGCACAGGGCCAAACGATATCATTGATGCCTACGCGCAAGTGACGTTGATCGCAGATCGGAAAAATGTGAATCAGGGGCTGGTGGTTTCGTCGCCGAAATACATGGAACAAAAACTTGGTCGCCCACGTGAAACCCTGTCGGATACCTGCCAGGGAATGACCAACGAAGACCTGGCTGCCAAGCTGGTTTTAGAGGATGTCGGGCCGATTCGCGTGAATATGCTGGCACCGGCCGCTGAATCGCTGCGCCGGGTTTTTGACAACGTAAAACGCGCCGACCCGGATCTTTATGATCGGATAAACACCTCGGGGTCGCTGTGTGTCCGTCAAATCAGAGGATCAAACAACCGACTTTCGACGCATAGTTTCGGCATGGCGCTGGATCTGAACATCGACGGGCATCTGGATAATTTCACCGACGGAAAAACCCAACTGGGCCTGATTATCCTGGCCGATTTCTTTCGCGAGGAAGGGTGGGTCTGGGGGGCCGGGTTCAGCCGCGAAGACAGCATGCATTTCGAGGTCAGTCGCAAGCAGTTGGATACGTGGTTGGCCGAAGGTCGGCTGTAATCTGATCGCCCAATGATTGACCTGTCAATGATCCGTAGGGTGGGGTTTCACCCCACCATCTTCCCGACGAGCGGTGGGGCGGTGGGGTGAAACCCCACCCTACATTACTACATTACATCAACGACAATCACCGAGATATTGTCTGCCCCGCCGCCAGCCAAAGCAATCTGGATCAGACGGTCTGACACAGTTTCAATCGGATAACTTACCAATGTGTCCTGCAATATCGCAAATGTGGCGTATTTGGTAAGCCCGTCCGAGCAGACCAAAAACCGATCCCCCGACACCACTTCTCCGCGGACCTTATCCAGTTCAAGCTCGTCTCCGACGCCAACTGCACGGGTGATCGCGTTGGAGTGCGGGTGCTGCTCGGCCTCATCCCAGGACATCTTGCCGGACAATACAAATTCGGCCACCGCTGAATGATCGGTTGTGATCATCTCGATCACCCCATCGCGCAGGCGGTACACCCGGCTGTCTCCGGCCCAGATCGTCACAAAGTGCCGGTTCGCCATCATCAGTGCCACCACTGTGGCCCCGATTACCCCCCGGCCCCGTGCTTCGGCCTCTTGCACGATGACCCTATGTGCCGCCTGTACCGCGTCGCGCAACGCGTGCATCCGTGCGTTGGGGTCAAGACCAATGGGGATTGTGGCAATTGAATCGGTGATCAGGCGGCTGGCGTAATCACCGGCCTCGTGCCCGCCCATACCGTCCGAGACCACCCAGATATTCTGCTCGGGCAGTGCAAGGATCGCATCCTCGTTGATTTTGCGTTTATGGCCAACGTGGGTTTTGGCGTTATAACGATATGTCGTCCATGTATTCATAACAAAATACTCATAACGGTTGTGCCTCGCTCCAGATGGGCGCGCTCAGATTGAACAGGCCCAGCATATCGGGGCCCTGTGGCAGACCCTCGCATACGATCAGTCTTGGAATATCATTGACCACAGCACTCCACAGTGATGGCTTTTGAAACCGTCCGGCCAGAAGTCCGGCCGCAAGATCAGGCAGCAGACCATCTTTGACCGCCGGCGTCAGAACAAGGCTTTTACCGGCGCCGCGCAACGGAGTATTCGGACGCATATCGGGGGGGGCGATCCCGGCCAAACCGGCCTCAAATCCGTCCCTTGTCATCGTGTCGTCAAGCGCATCCAGAGCCAGGTCTTCAAGCCGCATGAACAGCGCTTCTTCGCTAAAATGATCCAGCTGCGCAGGCCCCGGTGTCTGCAACGGTGCCATCAGGGTAAGCGGAAACCGACGCCCGACCCGGTCCACCGATGGCATCAGAACACCCATCACCTTTTGCGGCCCGGCCAGCCCCGGAGACAGGCAAAACCGCCAGATCGGCGCGGACATATAGTGCGCATCCCAACTGCCACCCAGCGCGCCTTGTGCTGCCAACATTCCGTTTTGAATCCAGGCATCCCAGGCGGCAACAAATCCCGCAGGCACATTGATCCGGAAGAAATCCCCGACCGATGGTATTTTGCCGAATGCGCCAAACCCTGCTGTCATTACATCGCCTTTGGACATTTGAATTTGTCCAGCGCGGGCAGGGCAAATGCGTTGACCGACGACTTGGACAGCAGTTGGAATATCGCCACCCGCCCGCCGATGTTAAAGATCACCCGCTTGCGGTCGGACGTATTGGTCCGGCGCACCTGTGCCGCGTCCAGCAGGCGAAACCATCCCCATGATCCATCGCGGGACATGACATTTTCAAGACCCTTCTTCTTTTTCAACAGCGTCACCCGCGCCAATCCAATCGCCCCGGGCCACGTTACCGCCGACGGTGTTGGAGCACCTGAGCGGTGCGAATATTCAACCTGCTGGCCGTCAATTTCAAGCAGGACGGACTTGGCTTTAGGGTCCAGTGCCTCGGGGGTAATCTGAAACTGGACCGCCGGGTTGGGACCATTGGCAAAGAACGCCGCACGGATTTCATCGGCGTATTGCATCTGTTGCAGAACCGCCGCCGAGATACCGAGATCGACGTTATTCACCCGCTTCCAGCTCCAGGGTCGGGTGCGTTTATCAACGTGTTTTTGCAGGTTCTCGTTAAAGAACACATCAATCAGCCCGCCGGGGGCAAATAGTGTGGTAAAGTCCTGCAACCCTACGTCGGATCTGGCGCGGCGATTAAACGGATACTTGTCTGCCAGCGCCTGTTCACACACCGGTAACACCGAAGATTGCCAACGCGCATTGATCGACGCGCGGGTGCCTGTGGCCTGAATATCCGATGAACCAGTGGTAATCTGCGACGCCCAGCGCTGAACCGGACCGTCGATCCGGCTGGCCACCTGATGGAATTGTGCCAGCGCGAGGCCATCTTCGCCACCCACGTTGACGCCGCTGAACGCCATATTGTTCAACTCTTGATAAACCTCGGTCAGCACCCC
>DAOUQK010000402.1 GCA_030625695.1 Paracoccaceae bacterium
CCGGCCTCAAGCGTGGCGCGGTGGCCATAGCGCACCCCGTCATAACGCGCCAGATTGGACGATGCCTCGGCCGGGGCAATCACGTAATAGGTCGGCAAGGCATAGCTGAAATTCGGCAGTGAGATATCGACCACCTCGGCACCCGCATCGCGCAGCATTTCGGCACCTTGATCCCAAAGGGCCTCGATGTCGTTGGGCAAATCATCCATGCGGTATTCCTTGGGAATCCCGATCTTTTTACCGCGAATGTCGCCGGTTAGCATGGCCTCAAAGTCGGGCACGGCCAAATCGGCGCTGGTGCTGTCTTTAGGGTCGTGACCCGACATGGCTTCAAGCATGATGGCCGCGTCGCGCACAGATTTGGTCATTGGCCCGGCCTGATCCAATGACGAGGCAAAAGAGACAATGCCCCAACGCGAGCAGCGGCCATAAGTTGGCTTTATCCCGGTGATGCCGGTAAAGGCCGCAGGCTGACGGATCGACCCACCCGTATCGGTGCCGGTTGCCGCCAGACACAAGTCCGCCGCCACCGCCGCCGCCGATCCACCTGAAGAGCCACCCGGTGTCAGCGGCGTATCTTCGTTGCCGCGCCGCCAGGGGTTGATGACCGGGCCATAACAGCTGGTTTCATTCGACCCACCCATGGCAAATTCGTCCATGTTAAGTTTGCCCAGCATCACAGCGCCCGCGTCCTGCAATTTCTGGCTGACGGTCGATTCATACTCGGGGATAAACCCTTCGAGAATGCGCGATCCGGCCTGCGACGGCACACCTTTGGTGCAAAACAGGTCCTTGATGCCAATCGGCAGGCCGCACATGGCCGGGGCATCGTCGGCACCAGAGGCACCGGCGGATTTCAGACGGTCGTCTGCGGCCTGCGCCCGCTCCATTGCAATCTCGGGGGTGTTATGGACAAAGGCGTTCAGCGCGCCCGCGCCATCAACTGCCTCAAGACAGGACTGAGTCAGTTCAACCGATGTGACATCGCCTTGGCGCAGGGCATCGCGCGCCTCAGCCAGGCCCAGTTTATTCAGGCCAGTTTTGTTCAGATCAGCCATTATTCAACCACCTTGGGAACCGCAAAAAAACCTTCACGTGCATCCGGCGCATTGGCCAGCACCTTGGCCGCCTGATTACCGTCTGTAACCACGTCCGCGCGTCGTTTCAGACGCTGAGGCGTGACCGAGGTCATCGGTTCAACCCCGTCCACATCGACCTCGTTCAATTGCTCGATAAAGCCCAGGATGGTGTTGAATTCACTGGCCAGCGCGGGCAGGGCGTCTTGCTCGACCCGGATCCTTGCAAGTTTGGCCACTTTGGCGGCGGTGTTCTGATCAATCGACATGATTGCCCTCATTGGTGCGTCCATTGCGCGTTTACCCCCGCGCCGCCACGCCCGCAAGCCTTCTGTAAGCCTTCTGTGGAATTCCGGCACAGGCCTGATAGAGTGGCGGAAACCAGCGATAGGGAGAGCCGAGGCGTTTCCAATCAAATTGTATTCACCCCGCCCCCCGAACCCGTTACACTGTGTAAACGCTGCCTCGGAGGCCGGGGTGAATGAACCTATTGGATTGGAAACACTTGAAATGAAACTGATCTGGATGGGCCACAGCAGCTTTCGCATGGAAATTGGTGGGCTGACCCTGTTGATTGACCCGTGGCTGACCGGTAACCCGGTTTTGCCGGAGGATCGCCACGATGAGGCCATCGTCGGTGCCACCCATATCCTGCTGACCCATGCGCATTTCGATCACGCGGCCGACACGGTGGATCTTGCCAAACGGTTGGGCGTGCCGATTGTTGGGCAGTACGATCTGATGTCGTACTGGGGTGAAAACCAAGGCATCGAGACGGTTGGTTTTAACAAAGGCGGTACGGTTGATCTTGGCGGGGGCGGCAGTGGGGTCCATGTTTCAATGGTCAACGCGACCCATTCCAGCAGTTTTGCCACCCCTGACGGACCACGCACCGGCGGGTCCGAATGCGGCTTTATTATCAAGGGCGAGAGCCATACGGTCTATGTTAGCGGCGACACCGATATCATGGCCGACATGGACTGGATCGGCGCGTATTACCAGCCGGATATCGGCATCCTGTGCGCGGGCGGGCATTTCACCATGGATATGGCCAAAGTGGCATGGGCGGCGCAAAAGTATTTTGATTTCAAAACCATCGTGCCCT
This sequence comes from Paracoccaceae bacterium, assembly GCA_030625695.1. Lineage (GTDB taxonomy): Bacteria > Pseudomonadota > Alphaproteobacteria > Rhodobacterales > Rhodobacteraceae > NVQY01. The sequence goes on from DAOUQK010000402.1 coordinate 2,182, forward strand.
GCCATTACAAAACCTTTCCGATTCTGGAGCAATCGGCGGACGCGCTGATCGCGAGCCTGCCTGGAACAAAGGTGATCGAACCTGAGATCATGACAGCCATCGAATTGTGAGCCGTTTGGCTGTTGGTCAGCCGGTTTTGTCTGCCAAGGTGATTTAGCGCCCTTTCAAGCACTGCACAGGGACGCAAGCGCATGGTCCAATTACACGGCCAAAGCGGTTCGCGTCAGGGCAATTGCAAAAGTGTAATATTTCCACAACTTCTCCCCTTGCGCCCCGACCACATATCGCTCATATGTCCGCGGCATCCGGAAGCTGCCTCAGGGCAAATTTTGTGATGCGG
>DAOUQK010000407.1 GCA_030625695.1 Paracoccaceae bacterium
GCGCAGTTGCGCCACCAGCCCTCGGGCTTTGTCGTCGACCACCTTGTCCACGCGCGCCTGCAATCCGGCCTCTTCCAAAGCCGCATCATAGATACGGGTGATGGCCATCTTGCGCAGGTCTGGCTTGAATATCTTGCCGACGGCGGTTTTGGGCAGTTCGTCCATAATGGTGATGTGCTTGGGTTGGGCTGCACGTTCGTGCACATGGACGCGGCAATGTTCCATCAGTTCTTCCGTGGTCACGGATGCCCCATCGACCAGTTCGACAAAGGCACAGGGGATTTCCCCCGCCTTCGCATCCGGCTGGCCGATAGCGCCGGCAAAGGACACCGCCTGATGCCCCAGCAGCGCCTCTTCTATCTCGGCCGGGTCAATGTTGTGCCCGCCGCGGATGATCAGGTCTTTGGCGCGCCCGGTGATCCACAGATAGCCATCTTCATCCACCCGGCCCAGATCACCGGTACGCAGGTATTTATCGCGATAATAAAGGTCCTCGTTCTTGGCGGCCTCGGTATAGGTGTGGCCCGGATAAACCCCGGGATTTGAAACGCAGATTTCGCCAATTTCATTCTCATCGGCCTCGATCGAACCATTTGGCGTGCCTTTGAATATCCGCACGTCGGTATACGGGAAAGGAATGCCAACCGAGCCAATTTTCTTAAGCCCGTCCAATGGGTTGCCAGACACAAGACAGGTCGCCTCGGTCATTCCGTAACCTTCGACAATCTCGACCCCGGTGGCCTTTTCATAGCGTTTGTAAAGTTCAACCGGCAGCGGCGCCGACCCGGAAAATGTGCTTTTAAGCGAGCTGACATCCGCGTCCACCGGGCGCTGCAACATTGCGGCAATGGCGGTGGGGACAGAAGAGATAAACGTGACTTTCCAGCGTTCAACCAGCTTCCAGATATTGTCAAACACGCCTTCACCGCGATACCCTTGCGGCGTCGGGAAAATCACATGCCCGCCGCTGGTGACCACCATCATCAGAATCACCTGAAAGGCCAGGACGTGAAACAGCGGCAGCGGGCACAACACGTTGTCGTCGCTTGATCCCTGCATATCACCCAGCAACCAGCCATTATAGATCATACCGGAATACTTGTGCTGCGCCACTTTGGGCATGCCAGTGGTGCCGCCGGTATGGAAATAACAGGCCACCCGGTCGCCGTCAGAATCGGCAAAGTTAAGGGTTTCCGGCTGGCGATTCATTTCCTTGTTGAAGTTGCGGTAATCGGCATGAGTAGGTTTATCGCTCAGCTTGGGGCGGACCAGCGGCACGATCCAGGATTTGGGCGGGGTGAGATAGCGATTTAGATCGACCTCAAGCACGGTGTTTACATTGGGCGCATGGCGCACGGCCTCGGCGGCCTTATCGGCCACGTCGGTTTTGGGGAATGGGCGCAGGGTGACGACGACCTTGGCGTTGGTTTCGCGCAGGATCGACGCGATTTGTTCGGGTTCCAGCAGCGGGTTGATCGGGTTGACGATGCCGGCAATCGCGCCGCCCAGCAGGGTCAGCACGGTTTCGTTGCAATTGGGCAGGATAAAGGCGACCACGTCGCTTTCGCCAATGCCCAGCCCGCGCAGCATATTGGCGACCTGACAGGATTTCGCCAGCACCTGAGACCAGCTGAGTGTTTCGGCCTTGTCTTCGGGGCCGGAAAATATCTGGAAACTGATGGCGTCGTTATTGGGGAACTTGCCCGCCGTGCGGGTCAATAACTGGTGCAGCGTCTTCGGAACGTCTCGCTCTTCCCACGGCATTTCGTTTTCAATAGCGTTGCGATCTTCCAAACCTGTATAGGCATAGGTCATAGTTGCATTCTCTCCCGTTGGCCGCCCGTTTTCGGGCGTTATTATCTCTGACAACAGGATGGGGAATAAATGCCTGTGACGCAAGGAAAGCCTTGGGTCGCGGCATTTTGGTGACGCAGCGATAATTGTGTGGACTTCGCAAATTCGAAAACTGGTGCCGGTTTCTTTCATAGGATGGGTTTACAACCCATCCTATGAAAAGTTGACAGGCCAGAACCTGATTGATTTGGCGTTACTCCGCAGCCATCCCATCGGTAAACTGCAACCGCGCCAGACGGGCATAAAGCCCGCCTTCGGCCACCAGTTGGTCATGCGGACCCATGGCGACAATGCGGCCCTGATCCATGACAATGATCCGGTCGGCCTTTTTCACCGTCGCCAACCGATGCGCCACGATCAACGTGGTCCGTCCGGCGCTCAAACCATCCACCGCCTGCTGCACCGCCCGTTCGCTTTCC
>DAOUQK010000154.1 GCA_030625695.1 Paracoccaceae bacterium
CAGGCAGCCGGAAAGCCATCAATCGCCCCCAAAGCGTGGAAGGTCGAGATGCAGGATACAATGCAGGACATCAGGCCAGACAGGATAAAGCCAAATACAATCGGGGAAAACCGGGCTGGTATCATCATCGCGCTCCACCAAAACAAGCACTACACATTCGGTGTTTGGAATAAGATGTCTAGTCCTTTTGCAATTTGTCGGGTTTTGCCTACATCGTCTCCAGACAGTGCCGCCGAAACGCGCGTTTCAGCATGTCCAGTTCCGCGCGAATTAATTCCACTTCGGCGCGCAGATCGTCGGCGATGACTTCGCCTGCGAGCAGGGTGAAATCGCCCAACTTGGTGTCATCGGAGCCGTTGATGATCAGAAATGTATGCACACCGTCGGCAATTGCATGGATCGGCACCGGAACTGACAAGTTCCAGCCATCATCTTCTTTACTGATCTCTACGCCCTCAACCGGCTGATCAAGGTACATCACACGAATATCGGGTTGCACACCGTCAGCCCCGCCAATCCGGCCTTCCCAAACGCCATTGCGCAACCTTATTTTGGCCAGGGTCAAATTGCTCATCTCAGATTCCTAAATTGCGGCACGGCGGTGGCGGGCAAAGGTCAGGTCGCGCAGGATCACCTGGTTCATATCCGGGGCCTCGAATATCAGGTCCAGCCAGATCCGCTCGATCCGCTTTTCGTTCAGGCGGGTATAGGCGAGGTCAAATTCAACGATCGCATCGTCTTCGTTCAGCGGCAGTTCACGCACAATCTGTTCCGTGTTGGGCCCATGTTTGATGTTCAGGCGGGCGAAAATCTCTAACGGTTTTTCGGTTTCAATGATCGTGTCGATCCGGATCAGATGTTCACGCGTTAACCCCTGGGTCGCGTCATTTGGCAGGTCAATCACCAGCGACAGGAACGAACCATCAAATTTGAACACATCCATGCGCAGCCCATAAGGGGCCAGATCCTCTTCCCGGGTATTGCGCAGCTGGCGCAGGGTCAGTTCGGAAAAGTCGCAGTCGTGAAACAGCGTCACTTCGCCGCCCAGCATGGATTTGGTCGGCACCGAGCTTAGCCCCGGCACAGGCAGTGGCCCACGCCACAATTCGGGTCGCCAGGACCAGTCGGTGCCATGCGGTTTGGGAAAGAATGATGAGCCAATTTTCGGCAAGGCCAGCCGCCCGTCGGCGACATGGATCAAACGGTCAAGATGAATTCGCATCTGTCGCGCCTGACTGCGCTGACCGCGCAATTCAATCAGGCCGGTTTCACCAGACAGACGAGCGGCCTTGCGCCACCGGCGCAGCGCGCGTCCCTGAAACAGCTGATCCAACATCTTGCCCATAATACTTCTCGTTCGCGCGACGCGCGGGTGACCCATTGAGTGTACCACTATGTAACGAAAGGGTTTCGGTCAAATAAACCGGGAATCGGCACAATCCGTGAAATTCTTTTGGATTGTGCACGAAATCGCATCAATCAGGCGCTATCCGGTCAAAGTATAACCTTCATAGGCAATATCCCCGGTCCAGCGCCACGCCGCAATCACGGGATCATCCTTGGTCACGCTTGTATGTGGTGCATTCGAGGGGTGGTGAATATAGGCGCCAGCCGTCTGGCGCTTTGGGGGCGACCCGTTGCAGGTCCAGTATCCGGCGCCACCCAGCATGACAAAAGTTTCTTCCGCCGGGTGAGTGCGGGTGACATAATTCAGACTGGCGACCTGCATGAACAATCCGGCCCGAACTGTGGGATGAAAAATCATCCCGTTCGGGCCGATCAATTCGGTGGTGGCCATGGATAGCGCAATTTCGGGTCTGATCCTGCCATCGTCCAGCCCAGAATGGTGCCAGTCGATCAGGGACCAACTTGCGAGTATGGCGGGCGCGGCCTCATGCTCGCCAGTGCGCAGGGCGTCCCTTGCGGTGTTGGTAATATCAAGGCTGTGAGGTGGCGGCAGATCAAATGGGTTGCTTACCACTTCGCCCAATGCCCGGGCCGCTTCATCGCCACCGGGGTGGTTTTCGCTCGAGAACACACTTGCCAGTGCGCGCAGCATCTGGGCGAAATCATCGTTGGCTGACATTGAAACCTCCCTGTTCCTGATGGGATCAGGCGCACAGAAACTCGGGTTTTCAGGTCAGTTTTGTTCAGGAGTGTTCAAGAAGCGACAACCGGGCCAGATAATGGCCCGGTCATGCGATTTTTACAGGTCCATATAGATGTGTTTTTCGGCCTTGGCGCCGGGGTGGGTCACCGCCCCCTTATAAACCTCGCCCACCTGTTGGGCGTATTTCCACAAAGCACCTGAGGCGTAAATGGTTTCGCGAGGGCCTTTCCAGTCGGCCTTGCGGGCGGCAAGTTCCTCGTCGCTCAGATCAACCGATATGGTGCCTTCGATGGCGTTCAGCGTGATGATGTCGCCGTTCTTCAGCAAAGCAATTGGCCCGCCATGCGCCGCCTCAGGCCCCACATGCCCGACGCAGAATCCCCGCGTCGCACCCGAGAAACGACCATCGGTAATCAACGCCACCTTGGCCCCCATGCCTTGCCCCGAAAGGGCCGCGGTGGTGGCCAGCATCTCGCGCATTCCGGGCCCGCCGGACGGGCCTTCGTTGCGGATTACAAACACATCACCCTCGTTGTAGTTGCGCGCCTGAACGGCCTCAAACGCGTCCTGCTCGCACTCGAAAACATTCGCCGGGCCGGTGAATACGATCTGATTTCCGCTCATACCCGCGATCTTCACAATCGCACCTTCGGGGGCAAGGTTGCCTTTCAGGCCAACCACGCCGCCGGTGGTCGAGATTGGGTTTTCAACCGAGTGGATCACTCGGCCATCGGCCTCGCCTTCGATTTTGTCCAGCTCTTCGCCCAGAGAATAACCTGACACGGTCATGCAATCTTCATGCAACAGGCCCGCCTTGCGCAACTCCTTAAGGACAACCGGAACGCCGCCCGCCTCATACAGGTCTTTGGCAACGTATGCCCCGCCCGGTTTCAGATCGACAAAGTACGGCGTGTCGCGGAAAATCTCGCAGACATCATCAAGGAAAAACTCGATCCCCGCCTCGTGTGCCATGGCCGGCAGATGCAGCCCGGCATTGGTGGACCCGCCAGTACAGGCGACGATACGCGCGGCGTTTTCCAGCGACTTAAGTGTCACAATATCGCGCGCGCGAATGTTCTTTTCGATCAGGTTCATCACCGCCTCGCCGCTGGCGATCGCGTATTGATCCCGACTTTCATACGGGGCCGGCGCGCCGGACGAATTCATCAGTGCCAGACCAATCGCTTCGGACACGCATGCCATGGTGTTGGCGGTAAACTGGCCACCGCAGGCGCCTGCCGAAGGACAAGCCACCGCCTCCAGTTTTTCCAACTCGCAGCTGGTCATATTGCCGGCCTGATGTTTTCCCACGGCCTCAAACACATCCTGAACGGTCACGTCCTTGCCGTTCAGTCGCCCCGGCAGGATCGACCCACCATAGACAAACACTGATGGGGTGTTCAGCCGGATCATCGCCATCATCATCCCCGGCAGCGACTTGTCACAGCCCGCCAGCCCTACGATGGCGTCGTAACAATGGCCGCGCATGGTCAGTTCAACCGTGTCGGCAATCGCCTCGCGGCTTGCCAAAGACGACCGCATGCCTTCGTGGCCCATGGCGATACCGTCGGTGACGGTAATGGTGGTAAACTCGCGCGGGGTGCCGTCGGCGGCTTTCACACCCAGTTTCACCGCCTGCGCCTGTCGGTTCAGCGAGATATTACAGGGGGCGGCTTCGTTCCAGCAGGTGGCCACACCAATCAATGGTTGGTGAATTTCATGCTCGCTTAGCCCCATGGCATACAGGTACGAACGGTGCGGCGCGCGTTCCGGGCCTTCGGTGACGTGACGGCTGGGAAGCTTGGATTTGTCGAATGTACGCTTGAGCATGGCGGGGTCCCCTTGGTAAAATTATCCCTTCTGCAATAGCGATCCCCCCGTGCAGACACAAGCCGGAGGTCAGAAAATTCGAAACGTCAGAACCGACATATTGAGTGACAGATTTGTGCGTCGGCATTCCTTGCAATCAAACAGACGCAAGACTAGCGTTTAATAATTGCCGTTGTGGGGTTTGCCCGGCGCCGGATAACATATTTTCAATGCCCTGGGGGCAAATATGGAAAAGACCCTTTTTGCGTTCATCTGGAAACATTCCAGACGCCAACAACTGATGCTGCTGATCTTTTCGCTGATCTCGTTCCCGTTCCTTTATGTCTCGCTTGAACTGCCCAAGCGGATCATCAACGACGCCATCGGTTCGCCCACAGATCGGGTTGGCGTGTTGGGTTATGACCTTACCCAGATCGAATTCCTGATGGTCTTATGTTTCGCCTATCTGGCCACAGTTCTGGTCAGCGGGTTGATGAAAATGCGCATTAACACAATGAAAGGGGTTTTGGCCGAACGGATGCTGCGCCGCCTGCGCTATACGCTGATTTCGCGCATGATGCGCTTTCCCAAGCCGTATTTCCGTTCCACATCCCAGGGTGAACTGGTGTCGATGATCACCTCTGAGGCCGAACCGATGGGCGGTCTGATGGGCGACGCCATTGCCCAACCGGTGTTTCAGTTCGGGCAGATGATGACCATCGTGGTGTTTCTGTTTGCCCAAAGTGTATGGTTTGGTCTTGCCTCGGTCGCGCTGATTCCGTTGCAGGCCTGGGTGATCCCGATGCTGCAACGCCAGATCAACCTGTTGAACAAATCGCGGATCAAGGAAATACGCAGCCTGTCGTCCGAGATTGGCGAAAGTGCGGCTGGCATCAGTGACCTGCGGGCCAATGGCGGCTGGCGCTTTCGTCAGGCGTTGTTTTCTGACCGGTTGGGGCGGTTGTTTGACATCCGCTATATGATCTATCGCAAAAAGTATTTCATGAAGTTTATTAACAACATGATCACCCATATGACGCCGTTTCTGTATTATTCGTTCGGGGGTATTCTGGCGATCCGCGGCGACATCTCGATCGGGGCCCTGGTTGCTGCCCTTGGGGCCTACAAAGACCTTAGTTCGCCTTGGAAAGCCTTGTTGCTGTATTACAATCAGGTGCAGGACATGTCCCTGCGCTGGGAAATTGTCACCGAACGCTTTGCCCCGAGCGACATGATCGACAAGGCGTTGATTGACGGCAATCCCGGTGAAATCCCCCACCTAAAAGGCACAATCGAGTTTCGCAATGTCTGTGTCGAGGACCAGGACGGCAACATCATTCTGGAAGACCTGAACCTGACCATCCCGCCCGGCGCGCGGGTGGCTATCCAAAGTAATCGCGCCTCTGAGCGGGCGGCACTTGGCCAACTTTTAACCCGCGAATTGCTGCCGTCGCACGGCGAGGTGATCCTTTCCGGCCACCCGCTTAAAGGGATGCATCAAGCGGTGATTGCGGCGCGGGTTGGCTATGCCCATTCACGGCCTTATCTGTTTGACGGAACACTTGGAGGTAACTTGCTTATGCCGCTCCGGCCAAAGCCACAAACCCCAACGAATTCCAAGGACGCTAAGGTTCTAGAGGCCATCAAGTCCGGTAACAGTACCGATTCCCCTGACGCACACTGGCTTGATCCCGGGCTGGCCGGGCTGAACCACAGCGACGAAATCCGTGCCTGGTGGTTTGAGTTGGTCGAAGCCATGGGGTTGGACGAAATCATGGTGCGGCGCACGTTAAATTCGCAGTTTGATCCAAAGCGCCACCCCAAACTGGCCGAAAGAGTAGTTGGATTGCGCGACGAGGTGTTTGAGCGGCTCAAAGCCAAAGGGCTGGACGAGGTGATCCACCGCTTTGATCCCGATACATTCAACCCAAGCGTGCCGTTGGGTGGCAATCTTTTGTTCGCAGCCCCTTCTGAAGATATCCCGCCAGAGGACGTGGCCCATGAACACCGGTTCGTGCGGATGTTATACGAACACAGGCTGGCGGACGAAGCGATCGAAATTTCACAAGCGGTGATTGAAACCCTGACCCAGACATTCGGCAAGGACGGTATTGATCACCCGCTGTTTCGCCGCCTGGGCCTTGAAGAAGAGACCTATCTGCGGCTGGCTGAAATCGCCAGAAAGCGCGAAAAGCTGGGCGAAGCCGCACTAAGTGATGACGAAGAAGCCCTGATGCTGATCGTGCCGCTGACATTGTCGGCAGAGCAGATCGGCCCAAGCTTTCCCGAGCGTTTCAAAGAGGAAATTCTGGAAATCCGCAAATCGCACGCCGCTGAACTGCGCAAATCTGTCGGTGACCGGTTTACTGCAATTGCCCCGGATGTCTACCTTGAGCGTCTAACGGTAATCGAAAACGCCATCTATGGTCGGGTGTCGATAATGGCCGGTGCGCGCGCCGACGAGATCGAGGACCTGGTGGCCGAGGTGTTTGCCGAACAGGGTTTGCGGCGGCGCATGGCAGCGACCATTTATGATCTGCCGACTGGGTTGGGCGGGGCCAAACTGCCGACCGTATTTCAGGAACGCGCCGCGTTTAGCCGGGCCAGCATCAAACGCCCCGATATCCTGATCCTTGATAAAGCGCTGAGCAGCCACGATTCCCAAAGTCGGCTGCGCACCCGTCAGAAACTGCGCAATCTGCTGCCCGAATCGATCATGATCTTTCTTGAGAGCAAGTTTGAATATCCCGACGCCTACGATTTGTTTGTCGAAATCAAGGATGGCCGTGTGGATGGCATCGAACGCCGAGAAGTCGGCCGGGATGTCGATGGTGCAGGCGAGGTTGGCACCACGGACCTGAGCCGTAAATTGGCCATCATTGCCAACGCGCCACTGTTTGCCGGTCTTGATGCCCGCAACCAACGCCTTTTAGCCTTTAGCGCGCATTGGTACGAGGCCGAACCGGGGCAAGTGATCTTTGCCAACGATCAGATTGCCGATGCGGCCTATTTGTGCGTCACTGGCCGCGCCGAGCTACGCTGGCCCAATGCGCCTGCGCGTGAGGCCCTGTCGGTCATCGGGCCGGGTCAATTGATCGGCGATCTGGCGGTTATTTCCAACAAGGCGCGCACGTTTGATCTGGTGGCAACTGAGGCTACGACGTTTCTGCGGATCGGTGCCGAAGAATTCCGGTCGGTCATCGAACACGATGCAGCGGTGGCTGTGTCACTATTGCAGTCGGTTGTCGGACATCTGAGTGGTGCGGCCGAGTTGCTGCAGGTGCCAGAGGACTCTGTGCATTCTAAACTTTCTGAGGATCAGGAAGTATTACCGCCCCCCTCTGGGGATACCTGACCTGAGGTCAGGCGTGAGGGGCGAAGGCGAGGTGTTGCGCCCCTGCGGATCATCTGCCTAAGGGTGCGCTTGCACAACGTCGCTGATTGCATTTAATCTCGCGCAGGCTTATCTCAGCGCCAGACCCCTTCGCCAAAGGCCGCGTATTATGAACTGGATCACCAACTACGTCCGACCCCGGATCAACTCGATCTTCTCACGTCGTGAAACGCCCGAGAACCTGTGGCACAAGTGCAAAGAATGCGGCACCATGCTGTTTCATCGCGAGTTGAGCGACAATCTGAACGTCTGCACCAACTGCGACCACCACATGGCGATCAGCCCGCGGGCGCGGATGACAGCGTTGTTTGATGGCGGCATCTTTACCGATGTCGAGGTGCCGGAACCCGTAGCCGACCCACTGCAGTTCAAGGATCAGAAAAGATATCCCGACCGGGTCAGAGCGGCGCAGAAAACCACCGGCGAAGTTGATGCCATGCTGGTTGGGACTGGCGATATCGGGCGTACACCCGTGGTGGTCGCGGCGCAGGATTTTTCCTTTATGGGCGGGTCCATGGGCATGTATGTCGGCAATGCAATCATTGCCGCTGCCCAGGAAGCGGTAAAGCTCAAGCGCCCGCTGATCCTGTTTTCCGCCGCTGGCGGCGCGCGGATGCAGGAAGGCATCCTGTCGCTGATGCAAATGCCCCGCACAACTGTGGCCGTGCAAATGCTGAAAGAGGCCCGGTTGCCGTATATCGTTGTGCTGACCCACCCGACCACCGGTGGGGTGACGGCGTCTTATGCCATGCTGGGCGACGTGCATATTGCCGAACCCGGCGCGTTGATCTGTTTTGCCGGACCAAGGGTGATCGAACAAACGATCCGCGAAAAGCTGCCCGACGGATTTCAGCGGGCTGAATATTTGCTGGATCACGGCATGTTGGACCGGGTCACCAAACGCACCGATTTGCGCGAAGAATT
>DAOUQK010000127.1 GCA_030625695.1 Paracoccaceae bacterium
TGCGGTAAGGGCCGCTCAGGTGGCACGTTTGGAAAACATTCGGGTGACCCGCGATGAAAGCGCCTGTCTTCAGGCGCTTGAAGAGCTGACCCGGATGGCAGGATCAGACGGCAACCTGTTAGAGGGCGCGATCAAAGCGGCACGGGCGCGGGCAACAGTGGGAGAGATCAGCATGGCGTTAGAGAAAGAATTCGGGCGACACCGGGCCGAGGTCAAAACTCTGGCCGGGGTATATGGTGCTGCCTATGCGGGTGACGAAGGGTTCGCGGCCATTCAGAAATCGGTCGAGGAATTTGCCGTGGATGAAGGGCGCAGGCCGCGTATGCTGGTGGTCAAGATGGGGCAGGACGGGCATGATCGCGGCGCCAAAGTGATTGCCACGGCGTTTGCCGATATCGGCTTTGACGTCGATGTTGGCCCGTTGTTTCAGACCCCTGCCGAGGCGGCGCAGGATGCGATTGATAACGACGTGCATGTGATCGGCATTTCGTCTCAGGCGGCGGGTCACAAGACCCTTGCGCCGCAATTGGTACAAGCGCTGAAAGAGGCCGAGGCGGACGATATCATCGTTATCTGCGGCGGGGTGATTCCGCAGCAGGATTATCAGTTCCTGTATGACAATGGCGTCAAGGCGATCTTTGGCCCCGGCACCAATATCCCGCAGGCGGCCGAGGATATCCTGCGTCTGATTCGGGTCACGCGGGAGGGTGCCACCGGGGCGTAGGGTGCGCATTTTGCGCACCTTTCCTGCCTATCGAGTGCGCGTGTAGGGTGGGTGAAAACCCACGTTCCCCCGTTGAGGCCTACGCGGTGCGTGGGTTTTCACCCACCCTACAGACCAACGACAGGTCATCTTTTGGCCGGGCTTGCAACACGTCACAAATCTGCGCATTCCAGCACAGGTGTCAGGGCTTTGCCGTCCTTGAAAAAGCGGATCAGGTTGTCGCAGGTCAGATCACCCATGGCTTGCCGGGTTTCGACCGTGCCGCTGCCCACATGCGGTTGAAGCACCACGTTGTCCATGGCGAACAGTGCTTCGGGCACGTTGGGTTCATCCTCGAACACATCCAGGCCAGCGCCGCCAAGGCGGCCCTCAGTCAATGCGCTGACCATTGCCGGTTCGTCGACTACCGACCCGCGCGCGACGTTGATCAGAATGCCCTTCGGCCCCAACGCATCCATCACCTGTGCGTTGACGATATGGTGGGTGCCCGTGCCGCCCGGGGTGATGCAAATCAGCACGTCGCAGTTCTGTGCCATTTCCGTCAGGTCATTGTAATAACGGTATTCCACGGGTTTTTCAGAGCGCGCATGATAGACGATTTCCGCATCAAACACCGCCAGTCGATCCGCAATGGCCTGACCGATCCGTCCCAATCCAAGGATGCCCACACGTTTGCCCTGAACCGAGTGGGTTAGCGGATAGAACCCTTCGCGCGGCCATCGCCCGGCCCGCACATAGGCGTCAGCGCCGATGACCCGGCGCGACACCGCGAGCCATAACATGATCGCGGTATTGGCGACTTCGTCGTTCAGCACACCCGGTGTATGGCTGACGATGATGCCGCGTTGCAAGGCTGCGTTCACGTCTATGGTGTCATATCCGACGCCATAGCCCGAGATGATTTTAAGGTTGGGCATGGCATCCATCACTGGGGCCGCGACGCCGCCGTGACCGTTGGACATCATGCCTTGGACGGTTGGGCCGACTTGTTGCAACAAGTCGGCCAGACCGTCCGGCCCGGGCGAGGTATGCAAGGTGAATACGCCGCTTAGACGGTCAATCATTCGCGGTGTTGTACCACCGCTTATTAAGATATCAGGTTTCATACCAGTGCCTTAGTGGTTGTCACGGGGGAAATGTTTGTGGGCGATGTCCTGAAATTCATCCGCGCCGTCCAGCACCATACCTTCGGAAAATGGCCTGACCTTTTCGCGGAAAATGGCCTGCCAGGGTGATTGACTTGGCGGGGTGAAGGCGTTGGGCGGCAAGGCGGCCCGACGTTTGGCCAGCTCTGCGTCGTCCACAGCCATGTTGGCGGTGCATTTGTTCAGGTCAATGCGCACTATATCGCCGGTTTTGACCAACCCCAGCCCACCACCAGCCGCCGCCTCGGGCGAAGCATTCAGGATCGAGGGCGACCCGGAGGTGCCCGATTGCCGCCCGTCACCGACACAAGGCATGGCGTGAATGCCCTTTTTCAACAGATACGCAGGTGGGCGCATATTGACCACTTCGGCCCCGCCAGGATAGCCGATTGGCCCGACACCACGCATGATCAGGATGCAATGTTCGTCGATACCCATGGCCGGATCGTCGATGCGTTTATGAAAATCTTCCGGCCCGTCGAACACCATGGCGCGACCTTCAAAGGCGTTGGGGTCGTCGGGGTTTGACAGATACCGGTCGCGGAATTCGTCCGTAATGCCGCTGGTTTTAAGGATGGCTGAATCGAACAGATTGCCGGACAGGTTCATGAACCCGGCCTCTTGTCCCAGGGCCGTTCCGATTGTGCGGATTACATCGTCGAATTCCGAGCGTTTATCGCCGCAGTTTTCGCCCATGGTGCGACCATTGGCGGTGATCACATCCGGATTGGGCAGCAATCCGGCGGCCATCAACTCACCCACCACGGCCGGCACGCCGCCGGCATGGAAATAATCCTCGCCCAGGTATTCGCCAGCCGGTTGCAAGTTAACCAGCAGGGGCACCTTGTGGCCCAAGTTCTGCCAGTCGTCGTTCTCCAAAGGCACCTTCAGATGCCGGGCAATGGCGTTCAGGTGGATCGGCGCGTTGGTCGATCCACCGATGGCAGAATTGACCACAATGGCGTTTTCGAACGCAGCACGGGTCATGATGTCAGACGGTTTCAAATCCTCATGCACCATGTCGACAATGCGCTGGCCGGTGGCATAGCTCATCTGTCCACGTTTACGGTAAGCCGCTGGAATTGCAGCAGCACCGGGAAGTTGCATGCCCAAAACCTCGGCCAGGGAATTCATTGTCGTTGCCGTGCCCATGGTGTTGCAATAGCCGACGGATGTGGCAGATGATGCGACCAGATCCATAAACCCTTCGTCGTCAATCTCGCCCGCTGCCAGCAATTCGCGGGCTTTCCAGACGATGGTGCCAGAGCCTGTGCGCTCACCTTTGTACCAGCCGTTCAGCATTGGCCCGACTGACAGGGCAATCGCCGGAATATTCACGGTCGCGGCGGCCATCAACAGGGCCGGGGTGGTTTTGTCACAGCCGATATTCAATACAACACCGTCGATCGGATAGCCGAACAGGGTTTCCACAAGGCTGAGATAGGCAAGGTTCCGGTCAAGCATCGCCGTGGGTCTTTTGCCGGTTTCCTGGATTGGATGCACCGGGATTTCCATCACTGTGCCGCCGTTGGAAATGATACCGTCACGCACCCGTTTGGTCAGTTCGATATGGTGGCGATTACAGGGGCTCAGGTCCGAACCGGTCTGGGCAATGCCGATGATCGGCTTGCCGGACTGCAATTCTTCCCGGGTCAGCCCGTAATTAAGGTATCGCTCAAGATAAAGCGCGGTCATTTCCTTGTCATCCGGGTTTGAGAACCATCTTTGCGATCTCAGAAGTGGTTTGTTGTCAGTCATTTTAATTCTCCTTTAACCCGACCATCCGCCGTCAATAATTTCCGTTTGCCCCGTCAGGAATGCGCTTTCGGTTGATCCGAGATAGATCACCAAGGCGGCAATCTCTTCTGGTTGCGCGATCCGGCCCATCGGCTGGCGGGCAACAAAGGCTTTCATTGCGGTGTCATAGTCGCCGGTGGCGCTCAGGCGGTCGTGCAACGACGGGCTGTCGACCACGCCGGGGCAGATGGCGTTACAGCGGATGCCCTTTGTGATATATTCCACGGCAATGGATTTGGTCAGGCCGATGACAGCCGCCTTTGAGGTGCCATAGATGAACCGGGACGGCGCGCCAATGACCGACGAACAGGCCGACGCCATGTTAATGATTGAGCCATACTGACGTTCCAACATGCCCGGAATGGCAGCGCGGCAGGTGCGGAACATGGATTTGACGTTCAGGTCCATGGCAAAGTCAAAATCTGCGTCCGTTGCCTCCATGACCGAGCCGTTATGCACGAACCCGGCGCAGTTGAACAGAATATCAGGCCGGGCACGGGCCACGCCTTCGGTCACCGACGCGTCGTCCAGAACGTCCATGGCAAAGGCCTCAAGCTGGCCGTCGGCCTCGTCCTGGAGCGTGGCCAAAGTCTCGGCGTTTACATCGGTGGCAAAGACCGTCGCACCTTCGCGCGCCATGGCCAGGGCCGAGGCACGGCCAATGCCCTGACCTGCGGCTGTTACAAGAGCGCGTTTTCCGGATAGTCGTGCAGATGTCGCAGATGTCATGGGGATTTGCCTTTGTGAATTTCTGGATAGCTTCTGGATACTTTAGGATTCGGAGCCACTCTGACTGAAAGTTAACAGAAATACTAGTTTCCCGTGGCCGGGCATGCCATCCTGCGAAAAATTGATGAGAGGAAAGACCCTATGACAAAAATACTGATTGTTGGCGGCGGTGGTATGATCGGCCAGAAACTGGCTGCGCGTCTGGCCCGTGATGGTTGGCAAGGTGGCCCTGCGGTGGTGACACTTTATGATGTCGGATTTGCCGAGGGCGGTGCTGCGGCACACCGGCGTATCACCGGCAATTTGACCGACGCAGGGGCTGCTGCCATGCTGGTCGATGATCGCCCGGATATTGTCTTTCAACTTGCCGCGATTGTTTCGGGTGAAGCGGAACAAGAGTTCGATAAAGGCTGGCAAGTCAATATGTTCGCTGGCTGGTCGTTGTTAGAGGCGTTGCGGTCGGAACACGTCGCCAGTGGCGGCACCTATCGCCCCCGGGTGGTGTTTTCGTCGTCCATCGCGGTGTTCGGCGCACCCTTCCCCGAAGCGATAGGCGATGAATTCCTGACAGCACCCCTGACGTCATATGGCGCGCAAAAGGCGGTCTGCGAATTGATGCTGAGCGATTTCAGCCGCAAAGGGTTTGTTGACGGGGTGTCGATCCGGCTGCCGACCATTTCGGTGCGCCCGGGCAAAGCGAACAAGGCGGCATCGTCGTTCTTTTCCAGCATTATCCGCGAGCCGCTGAACGGCAAGTCGGCGATCCTGCCGGTGGTGGATACAGTGCGTCATTCCCATGCGTCGCCCAAATCGGCGATTGGCTTCATGATGCACGCAGGCGCACTGGACAGCGGGTTGCTGGAAGGGCGAATCAGCCTGAACATGCCCGGTGTATCCTGTACCGTGGCCGAACAGATCGAGGCATTGCGCGAAATTGCCGGGGCGGATGTGGTGGCGCTGATCCGGTCGCAGGAGGACCCGGATGTGGCAAAGATCGTCGCAGGCTGGCCGCGCAGGTTTGATCCGGTGCGGGCCAAAGCGCTTGGATTCACATCAGAAACTGAATTCAGCCAAATCATTCAAAGCTATATCGACGAAGATTTGGGTCGCAGTTAAGGCGAGATCAATCCAATTGGATTCAAGCATTCATCACCCCGCCCGAGGCCGCGTTTGTATAAGCTAGCGCGTTCGGGCCGGGCGATGAATGCTCTTAGAGTGGTTTCGTTCTAAGACGCATTTCCCAGTGGTATTTGTTTACCCCCAGGAAAAACTGTTGCTTTTGGTTCACGTCCGATGCACGGTGTGATCATTCGTTACCCGCAGGGTTCGGCGCGCATAATTGCGTCGTCGGCTTTGCGTCATGATCCGAATGGTCGGCGCGCGAAATCCTTTCGGGCCTGACTGTTCCTCACCCGCCCCGACCGGTTCAGATGGGGCTGCGCGCACCTTGCAACCGCAAGACGCGCCAAGCGAGCAGGAGACAATCAAAAACACCACCAGCGGGACAAGGGCAGTCGCACCTTTCGAAATACGGGAAAAACCCGGTGTGCGAACAATATCACTCATGCCCTTAAGTGCCCGCTCTAACAAACGTCCAAAATATCGAAGTCAGGGAGGGCTTCCAATGGGTAATAATCTAGACGCACTAACGACGATTTTCACCGAGTTCTATTACTGGGTCACCGTCGTGTTCATGTTCCTTATTCACGTTGGTTTTTGTGTATACGAAGTCGCAGCCAGTCGGCGGCGCAACCATGTTCATACTTTGATGAAAAACATTATGGTGATCCCACTGGTCACGGTGACGTTCTTCTTCTTTGGCTGGTGGATATATTTCGCGTTCCCCAATGGCCCGTTCATCTATAACGGCCTTGGCATCGACTTTGAGGCCGCCAAGGGCGCGCGTCCCTGGGACCCCGCCATGGGCACCAATCTTCAGGACCACATAAACGGTGTGTTCTGGGCCGCGTTCCTGTTGTTCTCATGGACCGCCGCCTCGATCGTTTCCGGTTCGGTGATGGAGCGTATCCAGTCCGGAGCGTTCTGGATACTGGCCGTTGTCATCGGCTCGTTCGCCTGGATCGTCGATGCGGCCTGGGGCTGGCATTGGGATGGCTGGATGGTCAAGATACTTGGCTATCACGACGCCTATGCGTCCGGGGTTATCCACGCGATTGCCGGTGGTTTTGCACTGGGGGTTCTGATTGTTCTGGGGCCAAGGCTGGGTAAATTCCGCGCCGATGGCACCCCGCGCGACATCCCGCCGCACAACCCGTGGCTGGTCACGCTGGGTCTGTTCCTGATCTATACCGGGTTCTGGGGCTTTTATGCCGCCTGTAACGTGCCAATCATCGCACCCGAAGTCATTGACGGCGAAATCGTCGGCGTGACCTGGACCGCGACCAATATCTATCTGGCTCCAACCACCTTGTCGGCGATCACCTTTAACTTCCTGATGTCTTTGTCGGGCGGTCTGATGGCGGCGTTCATCGTCTCGAAGGGCGACCCGTTCTGGACATTCTCGGGCGGTTTGGCCGGGATCATCACCGCGTCGGCGGGCAACGATCTGTATCACCCGATACAAGCGATGTTCATTGCCGCGTTTGGTGCCTGGGCTGCGTACAAGCTGCATTATTGGGTCGAACGCAAGTTCAAGATCGACGATGCGGTTGGTGCGGTTGCGGTGCATGGTTATGCCGGCGTGATTGGTCTGCTGATTTGTGGCTTCATGCTCTGGGGTCAACCGTCATCGCCATACGCAGGCTATGCCACGATCAACCCTCTGGGCATGTTCATTGGCGCGATCATCATGTTCGGTGTACTTGGCTTTCTGCCCGGCTATATCGTTGCAAAAATCCTGAACGCGTTTGGCATTTTGCGCATCCCGGCCAAGGTTGAGCTTGAAGGTCTCGATTTTGCCAGTGATCAGGCTTACCGCGCGGCGATTGACGATGTGGTGGCGGCCGAACAGGCTTTGGTGAAATAAGAAAGGAGAAATGACATGTCTACGAATGGAATGGAAAGTTGGGCCGTTGATCTGGCCGAGGTTGGCGCGGTCTATCCCTTTCCCGGAACAGAGTTTATCCTGTTCCTGGCGGGGCTTGCCTTCTGGATCATCTGGCACGTGATGCAACTGCGCGGCGAAAAGACCGAGGTTGGTGAAGAAATGGACGCCGACCAATCCGGCGACAAGGCACGGGAAGCAATCGGTCGATACTGACCTTTCTGTCCTTGTGAATATTGTGAAACGCCGGTCCGGTCCTCGGGCCGGCGTTTTGCGTATCATCGCGCGCACTTTTCATCCTGAGGTTTTGGTCCTAATGTGGTCTACCGGGATTAATTTGAGGAAATGATGGCGAAGATCGACAAAAAGGCTTTGGGAAAGGACCCGATAACGCCAGTTCTGGTGCAGGATCCGCATGTGTCTGGTCGTTCTGCCCGCAAGCCGCTTGAGGCCTCAATCGGGCAGGAAGTACGGCGTTTGCGCGAGCAGTTGGGCATCACCATCGCCAAATTGGCCAAAGCCGCGGATATGTCGAGCGGCATGTTGTCAAAGATCGAAAACGGGTCAACATCGCCCTCTCTGGCGTCGCTTCTGGCATTGTCGCAGTCATTGAATGTGCCGGTCAGCGCGTTGTTCCGGCAGTTCGAACAAAGCGGGGCAGCGACGTTTGTGAAAGCTGGCGAGGGGCTTGAGATTGAGCGGCGCGGCACGAGGGCGGGGCATCAATACCTGTTGCTGGGGCATGCGCCGCATGGCGATCTGGTGGTTGAACCGTATTTGATCACCTTGCGCGATTCCTCGGATGTATTTCCGGTGTTTCAGCACGAAGGGTTGGAATTTATCTATATTTTGGAAGGTGAAATGGTCTATCGCCACGGCGATATGACATACCGCATGAAGGTTGGTGATTCGCTGTTCTTTGATTCGACCACGCCGCACGGGCCGCAGGAAATGCTGGACCTGCCTATCCGGTTCCTGTCGGTGATTTCATATCCGCGCGAGGGGTAAAAGAATATCCGGGCGACATCGTCGTAGGATGGGTTTTTAACCCATCGTTGTTGCAGGGTCAGTCAGGCATTGGTGGGGTGAAACCCCACCCTACGGTTGTTCGTACCGTCGAAAATCGTGAGTTGTGATTGTTTCCTCTTGTGAAATAATACTTCATGACAGTTGACAGATGCTTCACGACTGCTAGGTTGCTGAGATTAACGAATTACACGGCAAAGGGAGCACTTTCATGTGCGGTATCGTCGGCCTTTACCTAAAGAACAGTGATCTACAGCCCCGTCTGGGCGCGTTGTTCGAACCGATGTTGGTTGAAATGACCGACCGGGGGCCGGATTCGGCCGGATTTGCGATTTATCGCAATGATGTGGGCGAAGGGCGGACCAAGTTCACACTGGCCTGCGATGACCCGGATGTGTCGTGGAAGGCGCTGGACGGTGCGCTTGAAACTGCGCTGGAATGTGATGTGAGTTTGCAGGTGATGGGCGATCACGCAGTGATGGTGACGGATGCCGATGCGGGCGCTGTTCAGGATTGGCTGCGGGCCACGCGGCCTGACATTCGCATTGTCGGCTCGGGGCGCAGTATCGAAATTTTCAAACAGACCGGCCTGCCAAGGGATGTGGCGGAAAAGTTTGATCTGGCGGCGGCGCAAGGCAGTCACGCGATTGGTCACACCCGCATGGCCACCGAAAGTGCGGTAACAACCGAAGGCTCGCATCCTTTTGCCACCGGGCTTGATCTGTGCCT
>DAOUQK010000307.1 GCA_030625695.1 Paracoccaceae bacterium
GGTGTCAAACGGATTCGACGCTCGTTTTCATGCTTTTTTTGTACACATGTGCCAATTGGGCAAAGCTGACCGATTTCAGATGGCCCGAACGGTGGCGTACAGGCCGGGTGGGGCGATTTTGCGCCTTGTTTGGAACCCGACAGACGGGTAAGCAGACCCCATAGCAGGAGGCTTGGAATGTCCAAACTGGTTACGATTTTCGGCGGCTCGGGATTTGTCGGGCGTTATGTCTCACGTCGCATGGCGCTGGAAGGATGGCGGGTGCGGGTGGCGACACGGCGACCAAATGAGGCGTTGTTTGTCAAACCCTATGGAACGGTCGGTCAGGTCGAGCCGGTGCTTTGCAATATTCGCGATGAAGCTTCTGTAGCGCACGCCTTGGAAGGGGCCGATGCGGTTGTCAATTGTGTGGGTATCGTCAACGAAACAGGTGCCAACAGTTTTGAGGCGGTCCATGTGGATGGAGCCGGGCGGGTTGCGCGCCTCGCGGCCAAGGCTGGCATTGAACGTCTGGTTCATGTCTCGGCCATTGGTGCTGATGCTGACAGCGATTGTGATTATTCCCGGACCAAGGCGTTGGGTGAGGCGGCGGTTAAGGCCCACATGTCCGGCGCGGTGATTTTGCGCCCCTCTGCGGTGTTCGGACCCGAAGATGGGTTTTTCAACCGGTTTGCGGGTCTGACCCGGTTCGGCCCGGTTTTGCCATTGGCAGCAGCTGCGACGCGGTTTCAACCGGTATATGTGGACGACCTGGCCAAGGCCGCGGTCCATTGCGTGCTGAGTGAGGTGAGCGGTGTTTATGAACTGGGTGGGCCTGAGGTTGCCTCGTTGCGGGGGCTGGTCGACACGATGTTGGGTGTGATCCACCGCAAACGACTGGTGATTGAGATGCCGCATTTGATGGCCCGATTGATGGCCTGGAACTTTGACATGTTGCAAAAGTTAAGCTTGGAATTGGTGGAGAACAAGGTTCTGACCCGGGATCAGCTGCGCGGATTGGCCCGCGACAACGTGGTGTCAGACGGGGCTAGGGGATTCGGTGATCTGGGCATTGAACCGGTGGCTATGGCCACGATCCTGCCGGATTACCTGTGGCGGTTCCGTCCGTCAGGACAGTATGACGCGATCAAACAATCTGCTGCAAATTTAAGGTCTTAGGCGCTGTAGGCGTAGGCCAGAAGCACGACGCCAAGGATTGCCCGGTAGATAACGTAAGGCGTGAAACTGACCCGGTTTAGCAGGCGCATCATGACAGCCAGCGCGATAAGCGCGCAGACAAACGCGAACCCGGCGGCAATGGCGCCATCCCGAAGAGCCGCCGCATTGGCATTCACGACTGCTTCGGTTCCCAAAAGTACACCCGAAGCGATGATGGTCGGGATCGACATCAGCATCGACAGACGCGCCGCATCCTGACGTTTGTACCCAAGATGGCGGGCACCGGTAATGGTGATGCCGGACCGTGACGTGCCCGGGATCAATGATAAAACCTGCCACAGCCCCATGATCAGCGCGTCCTTGCGCGACCAGTCGGATGACTGTTTGCTGGTGCCACCCTTCTGGTCGGCAAGGTACAAGACCACGCCGAATATCAGCATGGTCCAGCCGATCACCGTGATGTTGCGCATCTGAGCGCTGAGGCCGGTGTAATGCAACATTGCCCCCGCAAGAACCACCGGTATCGTGGCGATGATCAACCCCAAAGCCAAACGCGCGCCGGGGGTGTCGGCGTGCCCGGTCAACAATTGTGGCAGGCCGACAAGGCCAAGTTTCACATCCCGCCAGAAGTAGAGAACCACAGCGCCCAAAGTGCCCACATGGACGGCAACGTCGATCAATTGGCCCTGGTCCCGAAAATCGGTCAACGCTGGCAAGAGAATCAGATGCCCAGAGGAAGACACCGGCAAGAATTCGGTTATGCCTTGGATCATGGCCACGAGGATCAGTTGTAAAAGCGGCATTGTGGTGGTTGGTCCGGTTGGTTGGGGGTTACGGCATGGGTATAAGCGCTTGGAGTTAATAGAAAGCCTGAATTTGGGTACGCTATGATACCTAAAAATACTGCAACGCGGCGAAAGTCGGGCTATTATTCGCTTTGCCAGTAAAAATAGGTCACTAGAATTGACTTTTAATTCACCGTTCCTTGCTTTAAGCATTGTCGACCAGCCAATTCATGGAGAATACACCTGTGGCCAAGCAAGTGATGCTTAAATTTGTACAAATTGGCCGGGATATGCCGGACAAGCGTGATTCCAGTGTGCGGCGGGAGGATTTTGATGAGATTTATGCGGAGTTCGCCGAGGCGAAGGCGGCGGAGCAGGCTAGTCGGTGCAGCCAGTGCGGGGTGCCATATTGTCAGACCCACTGTCCGTTGCACAACAATATCCCCGATTGGCTAAAGCTGACGGCTGAGGGGCGGTTGCAGGAAGCGTATGAGCTAAGCCAGTTCACCAATACCTTTCCCGAGATTTGCGGACGGATTTGCCCGCAGGACCGGCTGTGCGAGGGCAATTGCGTGATCGAACAATCGGGTCACGGGACGGTGACGATTGGCTCTGTCGAGAAGTATATTACCGATTTGGCCTGGGATAAGGGCTGGGTTCAGGCGATAACACCTGCGCAGGAACGTGTTGAAAGTGTTGGGATAATTGGTGCCGGGCCGGGTGGCTTGGCGGCGGCGGATGTGCTGCGGCGCGCGGGCGTTCAGGTGACGGTCTATGACCGGTACGACCGCGCCGGGGGGCTGTTGATGTATGGCATTCCGGGCTTCAAGCTGGAAAAAGATGTGGTGATGCGGCGCAATGATCAGCTTGCCGGCGGTGGCGTTGAATTTGTGCTGAATTGCGATGTGGATGCGGATATTTTCACCGCTATCCGGGCCGAGCATGACGCGGTGATCATTGCCACCGGGGTTTATAAATCGCGCGATCTCGAGATGCCAGGAAGCGGGCTGCAAGGCATTGAAAAGGCGATTGATTTCTTGATGGTGAGCAACAGGAAAAGCTTTGGCGATGAGGTTGCGGATTTTGATTCCGGGCGGATGAATGCCAATGGAAAACGGGTTGTGGTGATTGGCGGCGGTGATACGGCAATGGATTGCGTGCGCACCAGCATTCGCCAAGGTGCTGTTAGCGTGAAGTGTCTGTATCGGCGGGACCGGGCGAACATGCCGGGGAGCTTGCGGGAAGTGACCAATGCCGAGGAAGAAGGTGTTATCTTTGAATGGCTTAGATCGCCTAAGTGGTTTCTGGGCGACGCGAGTGTTAGCGGCGTGATGGTGCAAAAGATGCGGCTTGGCGCGCCGGATGCGAGTGGGCGGCAAGCGCCTGAGGTGATTGAAGGCGCGGATTATGTTGAACAGGCCGATCTGGTGATCAAGGCGTTAGGGTTTGAGCCGGAAGACCTGCCAAGCCTTTGGGATCAAACGGATTTACCGGTAACGGGCTGGGGTACGATCAAGGCGCAATATGGTAGTGGGGCGACGGAGATGGACGGTGTCTATGCCGTGGGTGATATTGTGCGCGGTGCGTCACTGGTGGTTTGGGCGATCAAAGACGGGCGCGATTGCGCCGAGGCGATTTTGCAGCAATTCGATGCAAGTGCTGCGGTGGCGGCGGAATGACGAAAACGGTGGGTTTTGTTGGCTTTGTACAAGGTTGAAAACCCGTTTGGCCCGTTTTGTACATCTATTATTGGTTGAACAGGCCCCCACAGCCCGATGCGGGAAAAAACCAAAAAGGTCATATATGCTGACCCGGCGAGTAAATAAAGGATGAAGGTCATGACAAAGTATGATGCGGACTGGGTAAATGGCGAAGAGGCCAAGCGCGAATGGCTGGCAAAAAATGGGATGTACTCTGAGGCCGATGAGCATTCATCCTGCGGTGTCGGGCTTGTGGTGTCGATTGACGGTAAGAAAAGCCGCGGTGTGGTTGAGGCCGGGATCAATGCGCTTAAGGCGGTTTGGCATCGTGGTGCTGTGGATGCGGATGGCAAGACGGGGGATGGCGCGGGCATATTGCTGGATATTCCAGTGCCGTTTTTCTATGATCAGATCAGGCGCACAGGGCATGAGCCGAACCCAAAAGAGATGATGGCCGTGGGGCAGGTGTTCCTGCCACGCACCGATTTTGGCGCGCAGGAATCGTGCCGGACGATTGTCGAGACTGAGGTCTTGCGCAAAGGTTATTCGATCTATGGCTGGCGGCATGTGCCGGTTGAGGTGGGGTGTCTGGGCGACAAGGCCAATGCGACGCGGCCCGAGATTGAGCAGATCCTGATCTCCAACTCCAAAGGCGTTGATGA
>DAOUQK010000190.1 GCA_030625695.1 Paracoccaceae bacterium
TGCCGCACGCGCAGCTTGCGGCATCTAACGTGGGAAAATTATCGGCAATAACAAACCGCCGCGCCCTACGGTGAATTCTCTGACTTCGGTGTGATTGGTGTCGGTCCGCAGCACCTCGATACGATAACGTCCCGGCACCACTACTGCTTTTGCCTCGGACCCTGTTACATGGTCCAGAATGACCTGCCCGTTGGCGTCAAAAAGTGTCCAGATCAGGGTGCTTCTAACGCGCCCGCCAGACAGGCTCTTCACGCGCGAGAATATCGTCAGTTTGACCGGCTCAACCAACTCAGGCAATTTCAGCACTGCCGTCAGCGGTTGCAATTTTCTGACGACAACCTGTTGCGAAACGGTTGCCCCATCTTCGACGCGCACAACTGTCAGATAGTAGACGCCGGGCAGGACGCTTACCATGGGGCGTTGCACGGTCTGATTGGCGACCAGAACCCTGCCGGCCGAATCCATGATGGTCCAGATCAGCGGCGTCTTGATCTCGGTGTTAATGGCCTGCACTACCGCCATGCCGGTCAGCGCCACAGGCTCAGGCGGCAAGTCGGGCAGCACCAGAACACTGGTGGCCGGGGTGGTGCGGTCAACCACCAGAGTCAGCTCTGCGACGGCACCGTCCTGTGCGCGGACCACCTGAACAAACAGTGGCGTGGTTTCGGGTATCTGGGCGAAACCGATGTTGGGGCCGGGTTGGGATTGCGCCATGAAGGGGCCGGTTCTGCTGACCCCGAGGCTCCAGAACAGGCCCTCAGTGATCACCGGGCCACCTACGCCTTGGGTGGCAATGAACGTCAGATCAAATGCAGCGGGTTCCGGCTCTGCCACCACGCTCAGGGCCTGGGCAAGCTCAGCCGCATTGCTGGCGGTGTGAAAGGTGCCGCCGGTTTCCGCCGCCAGGCATTGCAGTTCGGACCGGGCGATTGGGTCGGCAATGTCGAACCCGATCACATGGGCGGTAAAGTCCACCCCGGCGGCCTCAAGCCGGCGACCAACTTCGCAGGGGTCAAAATTGCAGGTTTCCTTGCCATCCGAGACCAGAATGACCGTGGCGCGCTCTTGCGTATAGCGCAGCGCTTCGGCGGCGGCGATGACGGCGGCACTCAGCGGCGTTTTACCTTTGGGTTGGATTGCATTGACCGCGTTGGCGATGGCCGCGCGCTGATTGCGTCCGGGAAAGATCAGGGTTTCGATATCGCCGCAATCGCCTTTGCGCCGGTGGCCGTAAACGGTCAGGCCCAGTTCGGCCTCTCCCGGCAGGGTTCGCAGCAATTCGACGATCACCTCCTGCGCGATGGTGATCTTGGCCTTGCCGCCGATCTGCCCCCACATGGAGCCGGATGCGTCGAGCACTAATATGGTGCGGGTCGGACTTTGGGCAAACAGGGCAAGCGGGGCGAGGAGAAGAGCAACCAAAAGGGCGGTAAAATAACGCATGACGAGGACTCCGGATTAAATTTACTTAATCGAACGCCGGTGAAATCAGCAGTTTTGTACCGGCGCGCAGGCAACATGCACTATAATGTTGCAGATTTCTGGAGTTTGTGAAGGGGAAATTAATTTGCGAGGTTTTATGCGCCACCGCAGCCCCGGCGTGTTTGCCGGGGGCGGTAGGGTTTCTTGTGTGGTGTCAGGTGGTGAGGGCGTGCAAAATCCGCGCCCAGCTGCGGGTGCCCTTGTGAAAGCTTTCCACATTGTATTTTTCGTTCGGTGAATGGATTTGATCGTCATCGCGCCCGAAACCGATCAGCATCGCGTCCATATCAAGGATATCCTTGAAATACCCGGCAATCGGAATTGACCCGCCACAGCCGATATAAGACGCCGGGCGCGGCCATTCATCGCTTAACGCCACGCGCGCCTTTTCAAACGCCGGATCACTGATCGACATTTGGGTGCCGGGGGCCCCTTTTTCGGTCAGGTATTCAACACTGAAACCGGGCGGCAGATTGTCTTCAAGGTAAGAGCGGAACGCCACCCGGATCGCATCGGGGTCCTGCGTGCCAACCAGACGGAACGACAGTTTGGCGCTGGCCTGTGATGGCAGCACCGTCTTGAACCCATCGCCGGTATAGCCACCCCAGATGCCGTTGACATCGCAGGTGGGGCGCGACCAGATCATTTCCAGTGGCGTGCGGCCCGTCTCGCCGGCAGGTTCATTAAGGCCCACATCGCCCAGGTATTTGGCGTGGTCAAAGTTCAACCCTTGCCACTGGCTGCGAATTTCGTCGGTCAGTTCCGGCACCCCGTCGTAAAAGCCGGGCAGGGTGATGGCGCCATCATCGTCATGCAGCCCGGCAAGGATTTTGGTCAAAACCCGGATCGGGTTCATGGCAATGCCACCGTACATGCCCGAATGCAGATCGCGCGACGGTCCGGTGATGGTGAAATCCTCGCCCAGAAGGCCGCGCAATTGGGTGGTGATGGCCGGAACCGCGCTTTCGAACAGCCCGGTATCGCAGATCAGGGCGATATCAGCGGTCAGTTCCTCGGTGTTCTCCTGCATAAAAGGCACGAGTGAGGGCGAGCCTGATTCTTCCTCGCCTTCAAAGAAAAACGTGATTCTACAGGGCAAATTCCCGTGAACGGCTTTCCACGCCCGGCACGCTTCGACAAAGGTCATCAACTGGCCTTTGTCGTCGGATGAGCCACGACCGCGGATCACCTGACCTTGCGGGGTGTTCTGAATTTCCGGGTCAAACGGATCGCGGTCCCAAAGTTCCAGTGGGTCCACCGGTTGTACGTCGTAATGGCCATAGAATAACAGGTGTGGACCATCGGAATCCGCCGCGTCATCAATATGCCCGACCACCATCGGATGCCCGGTCGTTTCCCGCTTTTGTGCATCAACTCCAAGGCTTTGCAGGTCCGCAACCAGCCAATCGGCGGCGCGGTTGCAATCATCCTTAAAGGCCGGGTCGGTTGAGATTGAGGGGATGCGCAACAGATCCATCAGCCGCTCGGTCGCGGCGGGCAGGTCAGCGTCAATTCGGGCAAGTACGTCATCAATCGACATGGTGGTCTCCGCAAATGTCAGGGTGGTTGGTCCGATGTTGAGCACCCTAGCAAGGTAAGCGCAACTGTCCAGCATGGTTGACATAAATCAAGGATGTGACACGACAACCGGAGCTAAGCTGCGGTAAAGAGTTGATCGACACAGGGACTCACTGTAGGCATGGTTTTGAAGGTATTCAAAAACGTGAATGCGGCGAGGGGAACGCCTGCGCTAACTGCACAAACGATAGGGGCCGGATCTGGGAAAACAGGATCAGGCACCAAGTGAACGGAGATTGCCAGTGGATTATACCAAAAAGCTCGACACCGCATTAGAGCAACTGCACGAAGAAGGGCGCTACCGCACCTTTATTGATATCGAACGCAGCAACGGCAATTTTCCGAACGCCACCTGGACCCGGCCCGATGGCACGCAACAGGAGATAACCGTCTGGTGCGGCAATGATTATCTGGGCATGGGTCAGAACCCGGTTGTGCTTGAGGCGATGCACGAAGCAATCAACGCTACTGGTGCCGGCTCGGGTGGGACGCGCAACATTTCCGGTACCACCGTCTATCACAAACGCCTTGAGGCCGAACTGGCCGATCTGCATGGTAAAGAAACGGCGCTGCTGTTCACCTCGGCCTATATCGCCAATGATGCCACGCTTAGCACCCTGCCAAAACTGTTCCCCGGGTTGATCATCTATTCCGACGCCCTGAACCACGCGAGCATGATCGAAGGTGTGCGCCGCAACGGCGGGGCCAAGCGGATATTCCGTCACAACGATCTGGAACACCTGCGCGAATTGCTTGAGGCCGACGACCCGAATACGCCCAAACTGATCGCCTTTGAATCAATCTATTCCATGGATGGCGATTTTGGCCCGATAGAAGCGATCTGTGATCTGGCCGATGAATTTAACGCCCTGACCTATATCGACGAAGTTCACGCGGTTGGC
Source organism: Paracoccaceae bacterium (assembly GCA_030625695.1). Classification (GTDB taxonomy): domain Bacteria; phylum Pseudomonadota; class Alphaproteobacteria; order Rhodobacterales; family Rhodobacteraceae; genus NVQY01. Next base: position 3,963 of record DAOUQK010000190.1, read on the forward strand.
ATGTACGGCCCGCGCGGGGCCGGTGTGGCCGAACGCGACCGGCTAATGCACCGGTTGGACATCATCAATGGCACCCTGGCCAAAGCGTACGGCGTGATGGGCGGCTATATCGCTGCCTCGGCCAAAATGTGCGACGCAATCCGGTCTTATGCGCCGGGGTTCATCTTTACCACGTCCTTACCACCGGCGATTGCTGCCGGCGCTGCGGCCTCGGTTGCATTCCTGAAACGTGCGCCTGAGGTGCGCGAGAAACATCAGGAGCAGGCGAAGATCCTGAAAATGCGTTTGAAAGCAATGGGGTTACCGATCATTGACCATGGCAGCCACATCGTTCCGGTGATGGTGGGTGATCCGGTGCATACCAAAGCGCTGAGTGATATGTTGCTGGCGGACTACGGGATTTACGCCCAACCCATCAACTATCCCACCGTGCCGCGCGGCACCGAACGGCTGCGGTTTACGCCTTCGCCGGTGCATGATCCGGACGAGATGGACAAGCTGGTTCATGCGATGGACGCGCTCTGGTCGCACTGTGCGCTGAATCGTGCCGAACTGACTGGATAGTCCCTTATTTGTATTAAATTTACTTGTGTTGTGTTAATGATGCAGCAACAACAAGCGTGGGGCGAATCGTTGGGGCGATTCTAGAACGCCGCGTGGTAAATTGCGGCAGGTTAAATGGGACTGAACACGATGATTGGGCGCAAAACTCAGCGCAAATCAGAAGAACCGGAAATTGTTGAACCCAAAGGGTTTGACGATTTTGATCTGCGCCTTGGTGACATGATGCGCGGCGAGCGGGCCACTCTGGGCAAATCGCTTTTGGATGTTCAGCGCGAATTGCGCATCAAGGCCGCCTATATTGCCGCCATCGAAAATTCTGACCCCGAGGTGTTTGATACCCCCGGTTTTATCGCCGGCTATGTCCGTTCTTATGCGCGGTATCTGGCGATGGACCCGGACGAGGTATTTGAAATATTCTGCCTTGAAAGCGGGTTTCAGGTGGCGCATGGCATGTCTGCCGGTGCGTCTGTAATTAAGAAATCCGGCGGCTACAGCGATACGTCGCGCTTTGGCAATAGTGATCCGTTTACGTCACCGGGCACACCGTTTTTGCCTGCCGGCGACGGGATATTGGCGCAGGTTGAACTGCGCGCGATTGGCTCAATGTTGATCCTGATCGCGCTGATCGCCGGAATTGGCTATGGTGGCTGGTCGGTATTGCGCCAAATTCAACAGGTGCAGTTTGCGCCGGTCGAACAAGCCCCCGAGGTTTTGTCCAGCCTTGACCCGGTGAACGTAGCCTCGCAACCGGCAGCGCCGCGAACCCGCGGATTTATCGCCCCCAGCATCGAGTCTTTGGACCGGCTGTACCGCCCACAGGCGTTGGATGTGCCGGTTTTGGTGGCACGCGACGCGCCAATTTCGACGCTTGATCCCACCACGATCGGCAATTTCACATCCCCTTCGGCGGTGCCTGCCCAACCTGTCAGGGTATCGGACGCAACTGCGTTAATGGCGGTGCCGCAAGTTGTTGAACTTGCGGCCCCCAACCTGCGGATGGTGGCGGTGCGCACGTCCTGGGTCCGGGTGAAATCAGTTGACGGCACCGTGATATTCGAGGCGACGATGCAACCTGGTGATAGCTGGGAAACGCCGTTGACCGAAGAGCCGCCCTTGTTGCGCACCGGCGATAGCGGGGCAATTTATTTTGCCATGGGTGACAAGTTCTTTGGCCCTGTCGGGTCTTCCGGTTCGGTGACGGCGAATGTGCCGCTGTCGATTGCCGGGTTGCAGGAATCCTATTCTCAGGTTGTGACTGGCCAGGACCGGGATCTGGTGCGTTATGCGCAGGCACAGGGACTTTCCATCGGCGGCGTTGATAACTGAGCCATTGCCGGGCGGTGATCGCACCACTATGTCCCTTCTGAATGATCTTGAAGGCTAGGCAGATGTCCCCGAATCCAACCCTGAACCCATCCCTTAATCATGTGCGCCCGTGGCGCAATATTTACCGGCGCAAATCGCGTCAGATCAATGTCGGTGGCGTATTGATCGGCGGCGACGCACCCATCGCCGTTCAGACCATGACCAACACGTTGACCACGGATGTGGCGGGCACAGTCGCGCAGGTTCAGGCGGCGGCAGATGCGGGTGCCGATCTGGTGCGTATCTCGGTGCCGGACGCCGCGTCATCCAAAGCCCTGAAAGAGATTATCGCTGAGTCCCCGGTGCCAATCATTGCCGACATCCATTTCCACTATATGCGTGGCATCGAGGCGGCCGAGGCCGGTGCCGCCTGTCTGCGAATCAATCCGGGCAACATCGGCAATGAGGTCCGGGTGAAAGAGGTGATCAAGGCGGCGCGCGACCACGATTGCGCCATCCGTATTGGTGTTAACGCCGGGTCACTGGAAAAGCACCTGTTGGAAAAATATGGCGAACCATGCCCTGACGCGATGGTGGAATCCGGCCTGGCACACATCCGCATTCTTGAGGACAATGATTTCCATAACTTCAAGATCAGCGTTAAGGCATCCGATGTTTTCATGTCCGGTGCGGCCTATCAGGGACTGGCCGAAGCCACCGACGCGCCGATCCACCTTGGCATAACCGAGGCCGGCGGGCTGGTGTCGGGCACCATCAAATCGGCGATTGGTCTGGGTAACCTTTTGTGGATGGGCATTGGTGACACAATTAGAGTGTCCCTAAGCGCGGACCCGGTGGAAGAGGTCAAGGTCGGCTTTGAAATCCTCAAGTCGCTGGGCCTGCGCCATCGCGGTGTTAACATCATCTCGTGCCCGTCTTGTGCACGCCAGGGGTTTGACGTGATCAAAACGGTCGAGTCGCTGGAAAACCGTCTGGCCCATATCCGTACGCCATTAAGCCTGTCGATCATTGGCTGCGTGGTGAATGGCCCGGGTGAGGCGTTGATGACTGACATTGGCTTTACCGGCGGCGGGGCCGGGTCGGGAATGGTGTATCTGATGGGCAAACAAAGCCATAAGCTGGGCAATAATGAACTGGTCGATCACATCGTCGAACAGGTGGAAAAGCGCGCGGCCGAGATTGTTTCCGGCCCTTAACGGCGATTGAAAAACGCTTCCAACCTGGGGCGCAACCACGCCCAAAGACCGGGCGCGCCGCGTTTCACTGGCACGCCGACCCGGGTTTCCATCTGCTTCATCGTGACGTTGTAGTCGGCCCAGGTGCCGCCGCCTGTGGCCAGATTGGTGATCGGC
>DAOUQK010000373.1 GCA_030625695.1 Paracoccaceae bacterium
GGAATCCCATCCCTGAAGATCAAGCACAATAATGTGCTGGGCTACTTCATCGATACCACCTCAACCCATGCCAAGAAGATGCAGGCAGCGCCCTTTTCGGAAACCTATATCCATCGCCAGACAACCGCCAATCAGGTGCGCTTCACCACCGTCGAGCTCAGCGAAATTGAATCCCGGATCCTCAACGCCGGCAATCAGGCACTGGAAATCGAAAAGCGGCTCTATGAAGGTCTGGAAAGGGCAGTTCTTGAATTTTCCGCCCCACTGCACGCCGCAGCCTATGGCCTTGCCGAGATCGACCTGACTGTTGCACTGGGCGACCTTGCACGCGGTGAAAACTGGTGCCGCCCAAAGGTCGACAATTCCCGGCAGTTCGCCATTGTCAACGGTCGCCACCCGGTTGTCGAACATGCCCTGCGTGGGTCGTCTGGCGATAGTTTTATAGCTAATGATTGCGACCTAAGTGCTGACAAACAGGCCGCAATCTGGCTTTTGACTGGTCCCAACATGTCCGGCAAATCCACCTTTCTGCGCCAAAACGCCCTGATCGCCCTTTTGGCGCAAATGGGCAGCTTTGTACCGGCGCAAAGCGCCCACATCGGTACGATCAGCCAACTTTTCAGCCGCGTCGGCGCGTCAGACGACCTTGCCCGTGGCCGATCAACATTTATGGTGGAAATGGTTGAAACCGCTGCAATTCTTAATCAGGCCGACGACCGCGCGCTTGTGATCCTCGATGAAATCGGTCGTGGCACGGCCACCTACGACGGCCTCTCAATCGCCTGGGCCACCCTGGAACACCTGCACGAAGTCAACAAATCCCGGGCCTTGTTCGCCACGCATTACCACGAATTAACCGCTCTCGCAGGTTCGCTGAATGGCATAGAAAACGCTACCGTCGCGGTCAAAGAATGGGACGGAGAAATCATCTTCCTGCACGAAGTCCACAAAGGTGCTGCTGATCGCTCTTACGGCGTGCAAGTCGCCCAACTTGCCGGCCTGCCCGCTTCGGTTATCAAACGCGCGCGTGTCATCCTTGACCAGTTGGAAAAAAACAGCCGCGAAGGCAATTCCAACCACAAAGCCATGATCGACGACCTGCCTTTATTCGCCGCAGCGCCGCCCCCACCGCAACAGGCCAAATCCAAAGCCCTCGACCTCCTGAGCGACGCCCACCCAGACGATCTAACCCCACTTCAGGCCCTCGACCTGCTGTACAAACTAAAAGAGGCGGCCAAACCCTGACCGCCCCTTTCTCATCTTTGGTCTTCTAAATATCCCGGCCGGAGGCTCCCGAACTCAAAGCCAAATCACCCCGCCGGTGTCGAGGAAACTCCAACTTGCGCTGGTCGCAACAACCGGTCATGCAGAAAAAACCCTTCAGCCGCGACTTGAATGATGTCGCCGGCCCGCGTGCCCGGCAAAGGGGCTTCAAACATCGCCTGATGCTCCTGCGGATCAAACCGGTCGCCAACGTCGGGCGCAATCATCCGAATACCGTGTTTCTCAAACACGTTCAGCAATTCCCGCATCGTCAGCTCGATCCCTTCAATCAGCGCCTTTGACGCCTCTTTCTGTTCCTCGCTTATTGTCTCGATCGCCCGTTTCATGTTGTCAAACACCGGCAGCATATCGCGGGCAAATTTTGACCCGCCATATTCTTCCGCCTCGCGTCGATCTTTCTCCGACCGCTTGCGTGCATTTTCGGCGTCAGCCAATGCCCGCATGAACCGGTCACGAAACTCATCTCGTTCCGCCCTCAGCTCATCCAGTTCAACCGCCTCGGGGTCAAGCTCGGCCAACTCTTCGGCCAGCGCCTGCGCCTCGACATCATCAATGTCGTCCAGAAAATCTTCGTTCTTGGGTTCTGCCATTTTACTACCTCTAACTTCGGTCGGAAATAAGCCGTCCCACCAGCTGTGCCGTATAATCAACGATCGGCACGATCCGCCCGTAATTCAATCGCGTCGGGCCGATAACCCCAACCGCGCCAATAATCTTACGATCAGCGTTCATATAAGGGGAAACCACCAAAGAGGAACCCGAAAGTGAAAAAAGTTTGTTCTCAGAACCAATAAAAATGCGCACACCGTCCCCGCCTTCGGTCAAATCAAGGAATTCTGCGATATCTCGCTTGCGTTCCAAGTCATCAAACAACGTCCGGATCAGATCAAGCTCGAGGTCACTCCCGTCCTCAGACAACAGATTCGCCCGCCCCCGCACGATCAGCCGCTCGGCTTCCTCTCCGTCGCCTTCCCAAATGGCCATCCCGCTTTTAACCATCGCCGCGGCCAGTGTATCAATCTCCTGACGCCGCGCCTTGATCTGATGTCGGATGACTTTGCGCACCTCACTCAGGGTCTTACCCTCGATCAACGCATTCAGAAAATTCGCGGCCTCGCGCATGGAACTGGGCGTTTGACCCGGCGGTGGGGTAAACAGGCGATTCTCGACATGGCCATCGGCAAACACCAGAACCACCAACGCCCGGTCATGCCCAAGTGACACAAATTCGATATGGCGGATTTCCGCCTCGTGTTTTGGCGTCAAAACCAGCGACGCACCCCGCGTCACCCCTGACAAGGCCGAGCCAATGCGATCCAGCATATTACCCATGTCAGCCGTATTACTGCTTAGGGTTTCATCAATCTTTTGCCGGTCCCCTTCGTTCAGATCGCCAACCTCAAGTAATCCGTCAACAAACATCCGCAGTCCGATTTGCGTCGGAACCCGACCCGCACTGGCATGTGGAGAGTCCAATAATCCAAGTAATTCAAGGTCTTGCATGACATTACGAACAGTCGCCGCACTTACCTTTTCGTTCAATGAACGGGTCAGGGTCCGGCTGCCTACAGGATCACCCGAATCCAGATACGATTCGACCACCAACCGAAACACCTCTCGCGAGCGGTCGTTCAGGTCATCCAGCAATTTCGCCGCGTCATTCATCACACATACCCAATCTGATGAGCCATTAAAGTCCTCCTAATGAAAAGGTCAATCGGGGTTGCATCACAACCTCGCACGGCGCTATCCCGAACGGGACAAGGAATAAGGATAGAATATGCGCCCCTCCGGACGAGAATTGAACCAAATGCGACCCGTTTCCATCGAAATCGGGTTCAC
>DAOUQK010000162.1 GCA_030625695.1 Paracoccaceae bacterium
ATCATCCTTTATGTGTTGTTTGTCCCGGTGGCTTTGTTCATTTTCTGGGGCCTGAACGGATTCTTGCTGGGGCGGGAATATTTCATGCTGGCAGCGATGCGCCGGATTGGTCGCAAAGGTGCAAAAGAGCTGCGCTCAAAGTATATGGGCAAGGTGTGGATGGCGGGCATTTTGATGGCGATGCCTTTGTCGGTGCCGTTGCTTAACTTGTTTATCCCGATTCTGGGTGCCGCGACGTTTACGCATTTATTTCATAACCTTGAGGGGCGTTCTTAAGTCGGATCAGCCTCCGGATCTGCCCATAACAACCACGCCGTGGGCGAGCCGCGAAAGACATTCACATCAACCTTGCCGTCGATGCCGGGCATCAGCCCGGTGCCGGAATATTGCCAGAACGTCCACGCGGCCCTTGGATAAACTTCACTTGGATGGCCAGCCACCGAGCGCAGCCAGAATTCAGTGCCGCCAAGTCGTCCGATACCGGTTTCCTGGAAGAAATCCACCGTGGTATAGACCACCGGGCGTTGGCCGTAATGCGCCTCAAGACTATCAAGAAAACGCCGCGCTTCGGCGCGCACCCTGGCACCGTCCGGTTTCAAACGACACGTTGCCGAGCGGGGGTTCCATTCCATGTCCAATACATGCGGCAAACCCGTTGGATCACGCGGTACATGTTTGATGAACCATCGCGCCTGTTCGGCGGCAGGGCGGCAGAAATAGAAATAGTGGTAGGCACCGCGTTTTACCCCGGCGGCTTTGGCCCCTTGCCAATAAGTGGTGAACTTGGGGTCGGCCACGTCGCCGCCTTCGGTGGCTTTCATAAAGACAAAACTGACCCCGGCGGATTTGGCTTCGGCCCAGTTGATATCACCCTGCCAGCGTGAAATATCTATGCCGTGGATCGGATAGGACCATGGACGGCGGCCCGTCCAATCATACGGATCATCATCGCTAAATCTGGGGTATTTGACCAAGGCCGCAAGGGCGGCAGGGTCGGGTTTGGGCGGTTGTTCCGCGGGCACAGGAACCGGAACAGGTTCAGGGTGGGCACAGCCCGTCAGCAGGGCGGTAATCAGTGCCAGGCGGGCCAACCGTCCGATCACTGGGTTCGACTCACTTTTGCCAGCCAAGATCAGAAATACTGATCCAACCGGACAGGATGATGCCCGTGATGATCAGCCACAAAACCGCAGCGATCATTGTGGTAATGATCGCCTTTTTCTTCAGATGGTGATGTTCGGGCGCACCAGCATGGGTGCCGGGGACAACCTTATTCAGGTCGCCTTGGGTTTGCACCCGGATTGGCAGGGCTATGAAAAAGGTCAGGAACCAAATGACGACGTAAAGGACAATTGCCGAGGTGATAGCCATGGGGTGGGGTCCTGTCAGGTTAATCTGCACCCTAAATAGGGCGCTGGTGGCAAAGGTAAAGGTCGGGTCGCGATCAGGCCTGCTCAAGCTCGATCAGACAGCCTTGGAAGTCCTTGGGATGCAGGAACAAAACCGGCTTGCCGTGGGCGCCGATTTTGGGGTCTCCGCCTCCCAGCACTCGCGCGCCCTCGGTCAGCAAATGGTCACGGGCGACGATGATATCGTCAACCTCGTAACAGATGTGGTGCATGCCACCACTGGGGTTTTTGGCCAGGAATGCAGTGATCGGGCTGTTGTCACCCAAGGGGTACAACAGTTCGATCTTGGTGTTGGGCAAGTCGATGAATACCACGGTGACGCCGTGGTCAGGTTCGTCCTTGGGTGCGCCGACATTAGCCCCCAACATGGTGCGATACTGTGCGGCAGCAGCGTCAAGGTCGGGAACGGCGATGGCGACATGGTTCAGACGGCCAATCATGATGAAATCCTTTGGGTTTTACGGACCCCGCTTATGCGCGTCAGGGCGGGCGGCAACAAGTGTGCAAATTAGCCGCTCGCGTTAACTGCTTGTTAGCCATCGAGCGCTAGCCTGACCCTTGTCTGCTGATGAAAGGGCCCCCCGTGGATGATCGAGACCCCTTTGCCGCCACCAACCGGCTGCCTACTCCGAACCGGCCTTTGCTGGGCCTGACCATTCTGGTGGTCGAAGACAGCCGTTTTGCCTGTGAGGCGATGCGCCTGTTGTGTTTACGCTCTGGCGCGCGGATCAGGCGGGCGGATTGCCTGAAATCGGCGCGACGGCATTTGCAAACGTACCGTCCGTCGGTGATTGTTGTCGATCTTGGTCTGCCCGATGGGTCGGGCGTGGACCTGATTGCTGAACTGGCGGAAACTGTGCCGCGGGTGTCGGTCATTCTGGGCACCTCAGGCGACGATTTCGGTGAACAGGCGGCGATTGCGGCCGGGGCTGACGGGTTCCTGAATAAACCGGTGTCTTCACTGGCGGCGTTTCAGCACGAAGTGTTGTCGCGCCTGCCTGCCGACCGACAACCGGTTGGACCACGGGTTGTGTCGGACGAGGAAATTCAACCGGATCAGATGGCTTATCAGGATGACATGGCCCATGTGGCAGATGTCCTGAGCGATCGATATGACGAACAAGTGCTGGATTACGTGGCACAATTTCTTAGTGGCGTGGCGCGGAGCGCACGCGATACGGCACTGGCGGATGCGGCGGCACGACTGGCGCAATCGCGTGCCAGCGGTGCACCGGTGGCGACGGACACGGCCCGCATTGCCGGGTTGGTACAGCAACGGCTGGAACAGAAAAGGGCGATATAAATGATTGTAACCTTCATGATTGCGCTTTGTGCGCTGGCCATCGCCCTTTATGTTCAGGCGCGAATGGCGGCACGGGAATTCCGGCGACATCGCGGGTTGAGTGACCTGCGCCCGGTGCAGAAATTGGTGTTGAAACACCGGAATTGAATTGACGATTGATCCGTCACAGAGGCCCTAAGCGGGGCTAGCCGATTAGCGCGCTGTTGGCGTAAGGGCCAGGCTTGCAGCAGGGGATGAAATTCATCAGGGCTTTATTCTGGACGCCAATCAACTATCCGGTGCGCCGTAGGCGCTCATTTGGATTACACCTGCCTGACAAAAATAGCGCCGAACTGACAAGTCACGGCGGCTGTCGCGTGCCTTTCTGGTCCTGCATCTGTTTTGGCCCGCCCAAGCGCGTGCTGCGCCGTCTCTGCCGCGGCTTGCTATTTGATGGATGTTTCACGGGCAGAGACATGTTCCGCGTCGGCACCGTTCAGGCACACCCGTGCCTCGTCTTCGGTCACTTCCGCTTGAGTGAGATGCATTTCTAAATCTAGGAGGGCAATTATGTCGCCACTACACGGATTTCAGCGGGGGTGGTTCTTCCACCAAAATTAGGCGCTCTAATCGTAGGTATTTTGGATGGCCGAACCGAAAGGCCCAAAGGCGTGAATAGTGACAACGCCGGTGAAAATTGGGCAGAGACTTCATTATTCGCTACACTGCCAGGTTGATAAAGGATCGCCATGGGGTCAGCCCGTCAAAATCAGGTAGCAAACCAAGCGCCGAGTCCACCTCAATCTTCAATTATAGCAGTCGCCAACTTATCGCTTTCAGCATGAGAGAACGCGGCCTGAGTCCTCCTTCGGTGTCGCGGATTCAGAACATAGCAACGGGTGAAAAACAGGAACCATCCCAGTACCAAAAAATGCGATCAATGTGGATCGGTAGAGGATTCGACGACGAAAATGATGTGGACATGATTTAGTGTTCACACTGACACACACTCAGTGTGTGAATGCATTTGGTGAACACGCCTGACACTCTTGGAATACCGACGAAGTATTCAGAAGTTAGAAATGGGCCCCCGCGGCTGCCCGCTCGCCTGCCGTCGCGCCGCGGGCGAATAACGCCTCAAGCTTGATCAGTCGTTCTCTGATGTTCTGAAACTCGTCCATTGGATCCGAAGCGCCCCATTTCTCGTTTTCACGACACAAACATTGTCGGAGCTGTAGGGTCAAGCAAACTAACGGGCCTGTGCGCGGAGCCGTTCGAACAGCCATGGCCACCCGGATCACGGGCACTGGCTAGCCCCGAGAACCAGAGGCCCCCGCACGGCATGCGGAAAGGAAGAGCTGTCATCAGTGGCAGCCGCCAAGTCAGCCTGACTTAGAAGTTTCCAAGTCGCTGAAGCCGCGGGCGTCGGTTATTTCCAAATAGTTTCCAGGAATCGCGCCGAAACCACGTGCGCGCGCTCGGCGTCATCAACCAGTCCCAGATAGCCGAAAAACCCGTGGATCATGCCCTTGAACTCGACATGCTCGACCAACACATCTGCGGCTTTCAACTGAGCCGCATAATCGCGGCCCTCCTCGCGCAGTACATCACATTCGGCGGTCAGGATCAGCGCGGGCGGCAGGTCAGTGTGCGAGGCTGCATTGCGCGGAGTTGCACGCCAATCGCCCCGTAGTTCAGGGTCCGGAAGATATCGTTCCATGAACCAGCTCACTGTGTCGGCTTCGAGAATCCCATACCCTTTTCCATAGCGCGCGTAGCTCTGCGTGCCGCCACGATAGTCGATGACCGGATAGATCAGGACCTGCGCGGAAATATCAAAGGCAGCATTATCGCGTGCCATCAAAGCGACCACAGCGGCCAGATTCCCACCGGCACTGTCACCGCAGACTGCCAACCGGGCAGGATCAATGCGCAGTACATCCGCATGACTGGCAACCCAGCGGGCCGCATCATACGCATCTTTAACAGCGGCAGGAAACGGATGCTCTGGCCCCATTCTGTAATCGACCGAAACCAGAGTGCAGCCGGTAGTGCGGGCCAAAAACCGGGCTGCTGTATCGTGCGTCTCGAGGCTGCCGAAAACATGGCCCCCGCCATGATAGAAGACTATGACTGGTGCCCGCACCTCGGCGGTTGTTCTGTAAATGCGAACAGGCACATGCCCGTAACCAGGTCCGGTCGAGGTATTTTCGACCTTGAGAACATCGGGGGGCGGATAGTCTTCGCGCCTGGCAGCGGACATGTTTTCGACCAGGGTTCGGGCGTCTTGTGCCGAAAGATCCTGTATTTTTGGAATGCCCAGTTTGACGGTTCGGTCGATTATGGCCTGTATCTGCGGGTGAACGTCATCAGGCATACTCTTTTCGCTTTCTGTTCTCAGTTTGGGAAATCTAATTGCATGGCGGTGGCTTAAGCAAGTTGATTATATGCGCCAGCCAGGAGGGGCGAGCGATGGCCGGACTGGTGCCCCAGGATTAATTCCAAGACCGGAACGATTTTCCATCAGCTGATCTCGTTGCCATTTTCTTGTCTCCTTCATAGCAAACATTGCTCGAAAGAGACCGGAACTAAACTGGGACAAGACCATTTCGATCTCGATGCGACGAGACAAACCCATATGCGATTCCCCTGCACTACGCCCATCTATGGAGATTGCATGCAACGAGATATTGGCCCGCATCGAAAACTAAGGCTGAGCATGGAAAATGGCGTTGGAACAAACTCTTGGTCTTTTTTGTTGAAATATGTCGCTAGGCTGTAACCGTCCGGTGTCGCCGCTCTACCACAGATGGCAAGGGCTTGTTATGGAAGAGCATTGCCTCTCATTTGTGTATCTGCAAGGATTCCGTCCTGGGTTGGAGCAAGGGTGATATTTCAAAACCGGGCGTGCACAAACAGTTACGTTAGACCACTTGAAAGGACCAACCAGGACATGACTCGACTTCACTATTTCAAAGGCCGTGGACGCGCTGAGACGACGCGGTGGATGCTGGCGATCAATGAGATTGCGTTTGAGAACATGCCGGTCGAGACGCCGGAAGCTCTCGCCGCCTTGCGTGCCACAGGCAAACTACCTTTTGATCAAATGCCCCTGCTGGAGATCGACGGTCTGAACTTGAGTCAATCAACCGCAACAACCCGCTACTTGGCGCGGCGCGGCGGATATTACGGCGATAGCGATGATGATGCGCTCTGGTGCGACATGGTCGCCGGAGCTGTCGCCGACTTTGCTGAAACGGCCATGCAGGCGGCCTTCCAGCCGACGAAAGAGATTGCAGTTGCGTCGCTGCGCGCTCGGTTTGAGAAATTCGGGCCGAGGTTCGAGAGGCGACTGGCAGAGAATGGTTCAGGCTTCTGCGCTAGTACGCGCATCACCTTTGCTGATGTCGTCCTTGCCGAGGCACTGAGCGCCTATCTGGAGTGGTGCGGAGATATTCTTGGGAGCACCCCACTTTTGAAAGCTCTGTATGATCGGGTTTTGAGCGAGCGGGGCATCGCTCGCTATTTGCGCTCAGAGCAACGGTATCCGATGGCGGGCGACGACTATGTGATTGATGTCGCGAGTGTCCTGCAACGGGCACTGCCACCCCATATGCCCAACCCAAACAGATTTGTCTCTGTTCCGTGAAACAATGCGTGTCTTCCTCCCTTCGTTAAACAAACGGCGAAAAACAGAATTGGCGAGGGTAAACCGGGTCTGGGCCGCCCAAAGGGTTCCGCCGATAAGGAAACTGCACTATTGAAGGATGCGATACTTGAAGCCGCACAGAAGGCAGGCAACAAGGATGGACTGGTCGGATAGGGTAAGTGTGCGAGGCAATAACTCTCACCCTAACGGATTCCCATGAAATAGTCGTCCGCTTCTTTACTAACTGAGCCATGCCGCCGTATCATTTGTCTACGATTGGCTCCGATGCAAAAATTACTTCGGAAATGTCTGTTATCAAAGGAAACACCATGCCAACTGCACTCATCCAAGGCCGTATCGCCGTTCAGTTTGAACACCTACTCAGAAAAGAACTTGATGACAGCTGGAAAATATACGTCTGGGATCCTGCTAAAAACGATCCAGAAGAATTTATCCCTATGGCCAACGAAGCGGATGCCATCATTGGTGGCAATATTCCGACGAAGACATGGCCCGCGATCCCCAACCTGAAGCTCTTTCAAATCCCCTGGACGGGATATGATTTCTGTTCGCCAGAGACCATGCCTCTGAACATTCCGGTGTGCAATTGCTTCGAGCATGAAAGCACCATCGCTGAATGGGTTCTGGCAGCGATGTTGGAATCTAAAATCGGCCTCAGAAAGATGGACGACCGGTTCCGCGCTGAAGGTTGGGGTGGGCGGCCACCGGGGGTGTCACTTTATCATGGCGAAATCCGCGGTCGAACGGTCGGCATTGTCGGGTACGGCCACATAGGTAAGGAAGTCGCAAAACGCGCCGCCGCATTTGACATGCGCATTATTGGCACCCGGCGTTCCGAACAACCCACACCCGAACCGTTGGCCTGGCTGGGTACGGCGGACAGTCTTCACAAATTGCTTCGGGAAAGCGATTTTGTTGTTGTCGCCTGTGGCCTTGATGAACAGACCGAGGGCATGATCGGTGAAGCGGAATTTGAGATCATGAAACCGGACAGCATCATCATCAACGTCGGGCGTGGGCGGGTGATCGCGGAAGAGCCTATGTTCAATGCGCTCAAAAACAAAACCATCGGCGGCGCAGCGTTGGATGTCTGGTATAACTACATAGGTTCAGACAATGAAAATGTCTGGCCTTCAAATCTTCCGTTTCAAGATCTGGATAATGTCATTCTGAGTGCACACGAAAGCGCGTCAGCTCCGGAACAGGTGGAACGGCGCTGGCAATTCGTCGCCGCGAATATTAAGCGGGCGGTAAACGGTGAGCCGTTGGAGAATATGGTTTTTGAGGGAAAACTGCCCATCAGAGGCTGATGCACTCAGCTAAGCCGAATTATTCACCAGACTTCGTCTATTTCCTTCCGGCGAGCTGGAGTGGCCGGGTTGACGGCGACGGTTTGATCTGAGTTTTGGTCTGCGTTGAGGGGCGATATCTGGGGGCGTTCGGGCTGCTGCTGCCGCCTTGTTCAGTAAGCGGCAAATGGTCAGCGTATTTGTTGACCAGGATAGCGGAAGTTCGCTGCGATTTTCTCGAACGACTGCTTTGCAGACATCAGAATCCGGTTCAA
>DAOUQK010000306.1 GCA_030625695.1 Paracoccaceae bacterium
GGATGAGATTTGCCTGGAACGCTATGGCGTGGCAGACCCGAAACACCGGCGGTTTCGCTACGGGGTTCAGGTTAATTCTCTGGGCCTGACTGAACAACAGCCCGAGAATAACGTTTACCGCATATTGATTGAAATGCTGGCCGTTACCCTGTCGAAAAAGGCACGCGCGAGGGCGGTGCAGTTGCCGGCCTGGAACGAGGCGCTGGGATTGCCGCGACCATGGGATCAGCAATGGTCGATGCGGATGCAGCAGATTTTGGCGTTTGAAACTGACCTGCTGGAATACGGTGATTTGTTTGATGGCAACCCGGCAGTGGATGCCAAGGTCGAGGAATTAAAGGCAGGCGCACGGGCTGAACTGGCCAATCTGGAGAGCATGGGCGGGGCAATTTCGGCGATTGAATACATGAAATCCCGGTTGGTTGATTCTAACGCCGCGCGGTTGAATGCGATTGAGGCGGGGGAAACTGTTGTTGTTGGGGTAAACCGGTTTACCGCGTCTGAGCCATCGCCTTTGATGAGCGAAGATGGCGGCATCATGACCGTGGATAAGGCGGCGGAGCAGGATCAGATTGATCGGTTGAATGATTGGCGTGGGTCCCGTGACGATGCGGCGGTTCAACGGGCTTTAGCCAGTTTGCAGGACGCGGCGAAAAGTGGTGCCAATATAATGCCACCGTCGATTATTGCCGCCCGTGCCGGTGTGACCACCGGTGAATGGGCCGAGGTTATGCGGAACACTTACGGCACGTATCGTGGGCCAACCGGGGTGTCTGCGTCCCAGTCCAACAAGACTGAAGGGTTGGAGGATATTCGCGCGGCGGTTGATGGGTTGAGTGACCGGCTGGGACGGCGGTTGACGTTTCTGGTGGGCAAGCCGGGGTTGGACGGACATTCAAACGGGGCGGAACAAATTGCCGTTCGGGCGCGCGATTGCGGCATGGATATAACCTATGATGGTATCCGGCTTACCCCGGCGGAAATTATCGAGGCGGCAAAAGAGAATCAGGCGCATGTTATCGGGCTTTCGATATTGTCGGGTAGTCATTTGCCATTGGTTCGCGATGTGATGACACAATTGCAGGCGGCCGGGCTGGGGCATATCCCGGTGGTTGTTGGCGGCATTATTCCGGATGAGGATGCGGCGCAATTACTCCAAATGGGGGTCGCGAAAACCTATACGCCGAAAAACTTTGAGTTGAATACCATTATGGAAGATGTCGTCACACTGGTCGAGAATAAGCTAATTGCAACGCAATAACGCCTATTATTAACGTTTACCTAATAAAAGTGTGTGAAACCATATAATTGATGCTGCATCGCGTCGGTACTTTGGGTATTGTACGTATGATTGCTTCACTCGCAATTGTTACATCTTAAGGAGAACAGAATGGTCTTTAATCTTAAAGCCATGACACGAAAAGAGCTGTCCAAGCTTAAAAAGGACGTGGAAAAGGCGTTGAAGACGTCTGAGCAGCGGGAACGTCGAGATGCGTTGAAAGCGGCTGAGAAAGCGGTTGCCGAATTTGGTTTTTCGCTTGACGAAATTTCCGGCGGGACGAACGTGAAGGTGCCAAAGAAAGGTAAAAAGGGCAAAGTGGGTCGGCCTCGTAAAAAAGCCGCTGCAAAATATCGCAACCCTGCCAACCCGGAACAGACCTGGTCAGGACGCGGTCGCAAGCCGCTTTGGATCAATGCGGCACTGGAAAGTGGCGCGGACATCACTGATCTTGAAATCTAGGGTAGCAAAAATTCCATGACTGTACATATCGGGGCCCAGCCGGGCGACATTGCTGAAACTGTTCTGCTGCCGGGCGATCCTTATCGCGCGAAATGGGCGGCTGAGACGTTTTTGAAAGACGTGGTGCTGGTCAACGAAGTACGGGGAATGCTGGGTTTTACCGGCACATGGAATGGCCATAAGGTCACCATTCAGGGCAGCGGCATGGGGATGCCATCTCTGTCAATTTATGTGAATGAGCTGATCAAGGATTACGGTGCGAAAACACTTATTCGCATCGGGTCCTGTGGGGGAATGCAGGACAGCGTGGCTGTGCGGGATGTCATTTTGGCAATGACCGCCAGTTCGCTGTCCACCCCTTCACGGGGGATATTCCGGGAATTGAACTATGCACCAAGTGCTGATTGGTCATTATTGCAGGCGGCTGTTAAGGCCGCTGAGGCAAAGGGGACGACAACACATGTCGGCGGAATTTATTCGTCGGATGTGTTTTATGATGAACGCCCCGATTTGAATGAGCAGATGGTGCGGCACGGTATTTTGGGCGTAGAAATGGAAGCGGCGGAATTATACATTCTGGCAGCACGCCATAAATGCCGGGCATTGGCGGTTTTGACGGTTTCGGATCATTTGTTAACCGGTGAGGCGTTGCCTTCGGACCAGCGCGAGACCAGTTTTGGTGATATGGTCGAGATTGCTTTGAACGCGGCGTTTGGCTGAATTACCGACCGTGGCTGCCGTCGTATTGGTTAAGCAGCGGAGAGTGCCAATCTTTCAAAGCGCCGTCTTCTGGCACGAATATTTCGACCAATAGCGGATAACAGGGCGCGACATCACTGGTGTGATCGGCTGCACAATCACCGCCAGGGCACGCGCTCATACATCCCAGAATATCAATCTCGGCAAAAAATTCGATGTGATCTCCGGGGCGGGCTGGGCTGGCTTTCATAAAATATTGGCCAGTGTCACGGGTGAAGCCGGTGCACATGAAGACGTTCATGACGTCATGAATCAGGGGTTCTGCCTCGGCCAGGGAAACGCCCAAATGATCAGCCATGGCACGCGTCAGGTTGGAATGACAGCAGTGGTGATAGTGAATGTCGTTGAGCAAATTACCGGTATAGGGGTCGCAGCGGGTGCCGATCACGTCATGCACCGAGCCGCCGAATTGGTCGATGCCGTACCAGTCGAGCGTGTCTTTGATTATTGTCGCCATGGGACGTAATGAAGGAAAGCTGGTCCAGAGCCTATCGCCGGTGGTGATGTGCGTCCCGTGCAGGGCACGGGTTTTGCCGGAATAGAAGCGTTCGGTAAGATCGTTGGCGTTCCACAGGTTCAGGTCGCCCACTTGCGGGCCATCAACGCTTGAGATGCGAAAGAAATGCCCGGCGGGGACGTTGAAACAGCCGGCTTCGCGCGGGGGTATCAGGATTTCACCGGTTTTTTGTGCGTCGAGACGCGCGGCGCGATATAGTTTCAAGTCGGGTTTTGGCAATGTAGCCGTTGGATAACAAATCACCGGCGCGACCGCGCGGCGTGCTCTCGCGTCGTCGGGTTCTGAGGCCATGTTGGGTTCCCTTGTGCGGCTAATTTCAGTGTACCCGGTCAGTGAACCCGATCTGCCATCATCTTTTTGATCTCGACAATCGCTTTGGCCGGGTTCAGCCCTTTGGGGCAGGTTTTGGCACAGTTCATGATGGTGTGGCAACGGTAGAGTTTGAACGGGTCTTCCAATTCGTCCAACCGTTCGCCGGTTGCTTCGTCCCGCGAATCGATGATCCAGCGATAAGCGTGCAAGAGTGCTGCCGGGCCGAGGTAACGGTCGGAATTCCACCAGTATGACGGGCAGGAAGTTGAGCAACAGGCGCACATGACGCATTCATACAGCCCGTCGAGTTTCTTGCGACTTTCGATGGATTGCTTCCATTCGCGGGCCGGTTTGTTGGTTTTGGTTTCCAGCCACGGCATGATCGACGCGTGCTGGGCGTAGAAATGGGTAAGGTCGGGGATCAGGTCTTTGACCACTTCCATATGCGGCAGCGGATAGATTTTCACGTCACCCTTGATTTCGTCCATGCCGTAGATGCAGGCCAGCGTATTGATGCCGTCGATGTTCATGGCACAGGACCCGCAGATGCCCTCGCGGCAGGAGCGGCGGAATGTCAGGGTTGGGTCGGTTTCGGATTTGATCTTGATCAGCGCGTCCAAAATCATTGGGCCGCAGGTGTCGAGATCAACAAAATAGGTATCGACCGACGGGTTTTTACCATCATCCGGGTTCCAGCGATAAATCTGGAACTTACGCAGGTTGGTGGCACCTTGTGGTTTAGGCCAGGTTTTGCCGGTGGTTATGCGGCTGTTTTTCGGCAGGGTCAGTTCGACCATTGAGTGGCCTCCTTGATGGGCAAGTTATGTGAGGAAAAGCGGGTTTGGGGTGTGTGCGGGTTCATTGCAGATCGCCTTGTGGCAAGGATATCTGATGCGAAAGCTGTGCCAGACGGGCGGCATCCTGGGGGAAATGTTGGGCCAATTGGTGGGTAAGTGCCACGTCGCGCGAGGCCAGCAGGGCGATGGCCTGAAACTCGGGATCGTGCGACATTTGTTGCCAGCGCCGGGCGGTTTGCAGGTCTTCGGGAT
>DAOUQK010000139.1 GCA_030625695.1 Paracoccaceae bacterium
GACGCCCACATAACAGAGCAGGTGCTCGACAAATACCCGAACCAGCGCCCCATTTGCATAAGGGTATCGTACATCATTGTATTTCTTAAAAACCAAGTGACCGTCAGTCCTTCAAGGGTGAGGCCACGCGACAAGGAGTACCTGCGCCAGCACCTCGCCGACATGGCAGAGATTGAGATTGAGCTCAGGTGATTTTGACGGAGCTGACGAAATCCTGCGGTCGTGGCAGGCGGGTCTCGCACCAGACCCGGCACTAACGGTTTCTGAGTGGGCCGATCGGCACCGGATCTTGTCCTCTCGCTCCGCATCAGAGGCCAAAGTCAGCGGCTCTTTCGCGGTGCCGCTAAAAGACGGTAGCATAAAAATTCGACTTCACAGGCGGGGGCTGGAAAGTATCCGAGGTCAAAATACCGAGGTTTTGTTCAATGTCTATGTTACAAAACCTTATTGGAAAAAAAAGGGGCGGCGCACAGAATCCGGCCTTTAAAGTCGCACGCAATCTTGATTTGTCCGATTTGCCTGCATTGCTGAGAAGCGTTGGAAGTAATAGCTGACCGCGCCGGTTCGGGCGCGGTCAGCTATCTTTGCGAAACTTTCCAATCCGGGTTTACCCAAGGCCGATCATTGGCGGACGGCAACGGATCAACCCCCAACAAATGGTCGGATATCTTTTCGCCGACCATAATCGACGGTGCGTTCAGATTGCCGTTGGTGATGCGCGGGAAAATACTGCTGTCCGCCACGCGCAAGGCCTCAACCCCAATTACCCGACCCTGCGGGTCAACCACCGCACCGGGATCATCCCGCGCGCCCATCCGACAGGTGCCACAAGGGTGAAACGCACTCTCGGCGTGTTCGGCGATAAAACCATCAAGGTCATCGTCACTTTGCACTGCCACCCCGGGCTGAATTTCGTAATCGGCATAAGGCGCAAACGCCTCTTGCTGAAAAATCTCACGGGTCAGCCGGATGCAGGTTCGGAAATCCTGCCAATCCTGCGGCCCGCTCATATAGTTAAACCGGATTATCGGCGCGGCCCCCGGATCAGCAGACCGCAATGTCACCGCCCCGCGACTGGTCGACCGCATCGGGCCTACGTGGGCCTGAAACCCATGGCCCTGGGCCGCAACTTTTCCATCATAACGCACGGCAATGGGTAGGAAATGATATTGAATATCGGGGTACGCCACCCCGACCCGGCTACGGGTAAACGCCGCGCTTTCAAACTGATTGGACGCGCCCAGCCCGGTCTTGGTGAATAACCACTGCGCACCGATCAAGGCTTTCGACACGATATTCCAATGCTTATAAAGCGTTATCGGCAATTTCGCCGCCATCTGAATATACAATTCCAGATGATCCTGAAGATTTGCCCCCACCCCGGGCCGATCCGCCACCACGTCAATTCCGTGGCTTCTCAGTTCCGCACCCGGCCCGACCCCAGACAACATCAACAGCTTGGGAGAATTGATCGACGAAGCCGCCAAAACGACCTCGCGCCGCGCCCGGATCACCTGACGCGTGCCACCGCGTGCCACTTCAACCCCAACGGCGCGGCCCTCTTCCAGAACCACCCGCGTGACTAACCCATGCACCAGATCGCAATTGTCCCGCTTTAACGCGGGGCGCAAATAGGCATTGGCCGCCGACCAGCGCCGCCCCTTCCAGACGGTCTGCTCCATCGGGCCAAAGCCCTCTTGCTGCCGTCCGTTGTAATCGCCCGTCACTGGGTACCCGGCCTGCTGACCGGCCTCGACAAAGGCGGCAAACAACGGGTTGTCCCGCGGCCCCCGTGTCACATGTAATGGCCCATCCCTGCCGCGCCAGTCGGCCTCACCGCCCTGCCCGCCATCATGCCAGCATTCCATCCGCTTAAAGTAAGGCAGGACATCGCCGTAGCCCCAGCCATCGGCACCTACTTCGGCCCAATGGTCATAATCCATCGCATGACCGCGCACGTAAACCATGCCGTTAATCGACGACGACCCGCCAATCACCTTGCCCCGGGGACAGACCAGACGGCGATTGTTTAAATGCGGCTCAGGTTCCGAGCTATAACCCCAATCATACCGCGCCATATTCATCGGATAACTCAGCGCGGCTGGCATCTGAATGAACGGGCCGATATCGCTGCCGCCGTGTTCCACGACCAGAACCGAGGCCCCTGCCCCGCTCAACCGATACGCCAACGCGCATCCCGCCGACCCGGCACCAACTATGACAAAATCCGCTTCCATGCCTACCCGCTCACCACAATGGACACCGCCCAGGCTCCAACCGTCACCTTGCGCCCAACCAAAATAGGTGCGCGGAAGCGCTCATTTGGATTACCTCTCACAGAGAATCACGCACAGAGAATCACGGTGAAAATCATCAGCCGTCACGCAATAAACGCAGCACGACCAACGCGCGCTCAGTTGCCACTTCACCCGCCTCCGGGTCATTCAAAGCCGCGCGCAGATACAGCCCGTCAATCAACGCCGACAACGTCGCCGCCGCCGCCTTTGGATCGGCAACAACCGGGCGCAAGGCGTGGCAAAGATTTGATCGCAACCGGCTTTGATACAGCCGCCACAACTGCAACGCTTGGGGGGTGGTCTGCGCCATTACGTAAAACGTCATCCAGGCCGAAATCGCCTGGGGCGAAAAACACGTTTGCGCGAAACACGCGCGAATAATCGCTTCGGCCCGCTTATCCGGCGCAGCACCGGGCTTCAAACGGGCCAATTCGGCCAAAACCTCAACCTTGAACTCACTCAGGATATGGCGCATCGCCGCCAGAAAAATCTGGTCTTTGCCGCCGAAATAATGATGCGCCAACGCACTCGACATGCCCGCCCGTTTGGCGATCTGCCCCACTGTGACCTGCAAGGACCCGACGTCGCCAACCTCGGCAATGGTCGCCTTGACCAAGGCCGCCCGCCGGATCGGTTCCATTCCCAGTTTAGGCATTCTCAATGCTCCTTAAACGCTGCCTGCAACGCTAGGGAGTTTTTATTGACCGGTCAATCAATAAACAATGAGTGCTCTACTCCAACTTGCGAAAGACATGGAAACTGAAGCGCGGCAGATACATCCAGGTCATCTCCCAATCCGATTGTTCCTCGATCGAATAACAGAAGGTTTCACCGCTGGATTCATCCCGGACCGTCAGAATATCATGGTCCTCATAGTTTTCGCAGCTTTGGCCAAAGCTAAGATAATCGACCCCCGAATAGTTGCCGTCATAGGTATTGGTCCGCTCGGCCCCCAGCACGGTGAACATCGAGGCCGGATCGTCCTGCGAATACCATTTCCCCTGCATCCGACCCAAAGCCGAATCCCAACTGTTCCAGGCTCGTGGCTGAACCTGTCGCATCACCAGATCGGCAGTCCGGTCATAAACTGTTTCCAGATCGCCCTGTAACTCGATCGGTGTACCTGGCAGATACCCTCTCAGGCGGCGCATCGCTTCGTCCGGGGTGCGTCCGTCATCATAGACAAAGAATTTATAGCCATTGTCATGAAAGGTGCAAAACGGGGCTTTGGTTTCAAATTTGCAGGACTGAAATATCGCTGTCCCCGATGAATAAGGTTCGCCCCAGGTGCCCGGTTCAGAGGATGCAGAGGGGGCCGGTGTGGGCGCCGGTGCAGGTGTCTGAGCAGGCGCGTTTCGGGTGGAATACCCGGCCAGATACTGAGTGAATGACTTGGCCGTTTTACCGGTGTCTATCTTGCTGAAATATCCTTTATCATAGCCACGTTCAGTGCAATTTTCGTCGCCAATAATGGTAAAGACCTCGGACGCGGTGCAAAAGGCGATGTTTTCATCGGTAAAATTCCAGCCGCTGGATTTGGCCAGAAAGTAGTAAAATCGTTGTTTCAGGTCACCGCCGACCAGCGTCTTGCAATCGTTGGCATCAATGTTCCACCAGCCTTCTGACACCCAATCATCACCAGACTTATAGCCGATTGCCACGGTTTGTCTGACCTGTGTGTTGTTACAGATTTCCAAACCGGCCCGGGCGGTTCCCGGAACCAGACTCACCAACGCAAGTACCGCAGCAATTCCAAATGATTTCACGCTTTCCCCTTTTCGAACTGACCGTCAGCCTAGATCAGCGACCGTAAGGTTGGCAAGATATTTGGCGATGTCAGAACTTGGTGGCCGGGCTTGGTGGCGCCACGATACGTCGTTTCAAAACCACCTCGCGCCAGGTAATGAAACTGATCGCTGCCAGAATGAAACAGCCGCCCGTCACCACCCAGATATCCAGCCCTTCGTCAAACACCAGAACCCCCAGTGCCGTGGCCCAGATCAGCTGCAAAAACGTGATCGGCTGAGTGACCGCAATCGGGGCCGCACGCAAGGCCAGTGTCATGGTGTAATGGCCAAAAGTGGCAAAGGCGGCGACCCCACAAAGGATCACCAGTTCATACATCGTCGGCGTCACCCAATCGGCGGCGGCAAATGGCGCCAGCGTGATGGTGACCACCAATGACAACATGCCGACAACCACGCCGGGATTAATCTCATCCGCGGTGATCTTGGCGAGGATATACGACCCACCAAAGACCACCGCCGCCAGTAACATCGCCAGATGCCCCGGATTCACCTCGCGAAAGCCGGGGCGCAGGATGATCAGCGTGCCCAGCAACGCGACCAGAATGGCCGCAATACGCCGCATCGCCAGCTTTTCACCCAGAAATATTGCCGCAAGGATCGTCACATAGACCGGCGAGAGGTAATTCATCGCTGTCACTTCGGCCAGTGGGATGCGGGTCATGGCAAAGAACCACAGGATCACCCCCATCGCATGCATGGTGCCGCGTGCGCCGAACAGGGTCCATTGCCGCCGTGTTAGTTTCGTGTCCCGCATCACCCGCCACACCATCGGGGCCAGCATGGCCGAGCCAATCACATAGCGCAGAAACGCAGATTCGGCCGGCGGCACGCCGACACCCATGAATTTGACAAGTGCGGTTACGGCAACAAAACACAGGCCCGTCACCAGCATCCACAGGATGCCCACCATGGGGCGATTGGCACCCGAACTGGGTATGGGCTTGGTCATGGTATCGGTCATGGGCTTGGTTGAATACCCATTCGCCCGCAGGCACAACCCCTTCACATGGCAATTAATCGCCAGGCAATCATCCACATGACCAATGCGATGGTCAAATCCAGTGCCGCCCAGGCGCGCGGATGGGCAAAAACCGGCTGCAAAACCTGCGCGCCGTACCCCAACCCAAAGAAGAAAACAAAGCTGGCGGTGACGGCCCCGGCTCCAAACAACCAGCGGCTGTCATACTGCGCCGATATCGACCCGATCAGCACCACCGTATCCAAATAGACATGCGGGTTAAGCCAGGTCAGCGCCAGCACCACCGCCAGTGTTGCCCCCAGTGTCGCCCCCTGTGTCGCCCCCGGCCCGGTCTTGCCGGTATCCGCCGCCTCCAGGGCCGATGTCCCGCACCAGGCCGACCGCAGGGCCAGTGCGCCATAGATCAGCAAAAACCCCGCGCCGCCAAAACGCATCACCGTTTCGAACATCGGATAAATCCGCGCCAAAGTGCCGAACCCGGCCACTCCGGCGATAATCAGCACCGCGTCGGACACGGCACAGATCAGGCATACGGCCAGCAAATGCTCTCCCCGCAGACCCTGGCGCAGCACAAACGCATTCTGCGCGCCAATCGCGAGGATCAAACTGAACCCAAGGCCAAAGCCGGGCAGAAACGTCGAAATCATTGGTAATTCCTTTGCTATCTGAATTTGACTAGTGCGGCATCCCGGCGTAATCCAGTTAATTATGATTAACCCAAGTAAGCACATCTAATGCAATTTGACCCCCACCACCTTTCGGCCCTTGCCGCCGTTCTGCGCCGGGGCAGCTTTGAAATGGCGGCGGCCGATCTTGCGGTCACACCTTCGGCCATCTCGCAGCGCATCAAAGCGCTCGAAGAGCGCATCGGCACATCTTTGGTCAATCGCGGCACGCCTTGCACCGGCACCAAATCGGGGCGGCGTCTGGCCAAACATGGCGAAGACGTCGGCCTGTTGGAAGACCTTCTGGCCCACGATCTTGCCCTGAAAGGGGCAGCGAACCCGACCCGCCTGCGCATCGCATTAAACGCCGACAGCCTGGCCACCTGGTTTGTCGACGCGATGGCTTTGGTCGACGGCGTGCTGTTCGATCTGGTGATCGACGACCAAAACCACTCGGCCGACTGGCTGAAACGCGGCGAAGTAAGCGCAGCCGTCACCCTCTCGGGTAAATCCGCCCCGGGCTGTGATGCAATCCCGTTGGGATCGCTGCGATATATCGCAACCGCCAGCCCGGAATATAAGGCGCGTTGGTTTGCCGGGGGCGTCAACGCGGCAACCCTGCAAAAGGCCCCTTGTCTGGAATTCAACGCCAAGGACACGCTGCAAGGCAGCTGGATCGCCGCAGTGTTTAACCAACGCTCGTCAACGCCTTGCCACTACCTGCCGTCCACTCAAGGCTTTATCGAAGCCGCCTGTGCCGGCATTGGCTGGGGCATGAATCCTGAAGTGTTGGTGCATGACCATATCCGCCACGACCGTCTGGTTGCCCTGGTCCCGGACACCCCCCTGGACGTGCCCCTTACCTGGCAAGTCAGCCGCATTATGGCACCGTCGTTAAAGGCGATGACCCTGGCTGTTCGCGCCGCAACAAAGAAGGTCCTCATACCTATCGCTGGGCCGTAGGGTGGGTAAAACCCACGTATACCCGGTCGAAACTGCAGGCAGCGTGGGTTTTACCCACCCTACGTTACAACTGCTCCATCACCTCGTCCGAGGCGTCAAAGTTGCTGGTCACCCGCTGGATATCGTCGTCATCCTCTAGCGCATCAATCAGCTTCATCAGCTTTTCCATGCCGACAAGGTCCATCTCGGTGGTGATATTGGGTTTCCATACCAGTTTGGTACTTTGACTTTCGCCCAAGGCCGCCTCAAGCGCATTGGACACATCGTTCAGATCGCTATCCGCGCACCAGATGATATGGCCGTCTTCTGAACTTTCCACATCATCAGCCCCGGCCTCAATCGCCGCTTCGAACATTGTGTCGGCGTCACCTGCGTCAATCGAATAGGTGACCTCTCCCATACGGTCAAACATGAACCCGACCGATCCTGTCTCGCCCAGATTGCCGCCGTTCTTGGAGAATGTTGAACGTACCACGCTTGCCGTGCGGTTGCGATTATCGGTCATCGCTTCGACAATTATCGCCACGCCATTGGGGCCATAGCCTTCATAGCGAATTTCTTCGTATTCATCGCCGTCGCCTGCCTGGGATTTCTTGATCGCGCGATCAATCACATCCTTGGGCACCGATTGCGATTTGGCCTCTTTCACCGCCATCCGCAGGCGCGGATTCTTGTCCACGTCCGGGTCGCCCATCTTGGCCGCGACGGTGATTTCCTTGCTAAGCTTGCTGAACAGCTTGGATCGCACCGCGTCCTGCCGCCCTTTGCGGTGCTGAATATTTGCCCATTTTGAATGGCCTGCCATGGTGCAACCCCTGTTGATTATATGCCGTTTGGCGATCATATAGACTGGCGTGGCGTCGGTATTCAAGACGCCTAAGGCGCTTCACCGGTTGCCGAGGTCGCCAGCTTGGGTAAGGTGGGGCCATGACACAAGACCAGATCATCCTGTTTTCCCTGTTTGGCGGCGTCTTTGCCCTGCTGATCTGGGGCCGGTTCCGTTACGACCTTGTGGCGTTTTCGGCCCTGATGCTGGGCGTGGTTCTGGGTGTTGTGCCGACCAAACACGCGTTTGACGGGTTCGGCCATCCGGCGACATTGGTGGTGGCTTTGGTGTTGATCGTCTCGGCCGGGTTAGTGCGCTCGGGGGCTGTGTTCCTGATCACCCGCACCATGGTCAACTCGGCGCGGGGGTTGGGTACGCATATCGCCCTGATGGGCGGCATAGGCGCGGTTCTGTCGGCGTTCATGAACAATGTGGCCGCATTAGCCCTGCTGATGCCGGTCGATGTCCAGACCGCCCGCAAGGCCGGTCGTGCGCCGGGGTTGTCGCTGATGCCGCTTAGTTTTGCAACTATTCTGGGCGGCATGGTCACCCTGATCGGCACACCGCCCAACATCATCATCGCCGCCATTCGCCAGGAAACTCTGGGCGAGCCGTTTGGCATGTTCGATTTCGCCCCGGTGGGCGGTATCACCGCCCTGGCCGGATTGGCGTTTGTGGCCCTGTTCGGCTGGCGGCTGATCCCCAATCGGGGCGGTGGAGTCCAGGGCCAGGATGCCTTGGCCGAATACATTGCTGAGCTGACCATACCAGAGGGGGCAAAACAGATCGGCAGGCGGCTGGCGGAACTGGACACCGAGGCGGAAAAGGCTGATGTGGCCATTCTTGGTCTGATCCGCGATGGCAAACGCCGCTATGGACGGGCGGACAACACCGCGCTGCAAGCCGGTGACACATTGGTGCTTGAGGCGGGCCCCGAGGCGCTGGATGAATTCCGCGCCGCCCTTAGCCTGAATTTTTCCGACACCAAACGTCAGGAGCTTGTGACGGCGGCGGGCGATGGTCTGGAAGTGATCGAAGTGGTGGTGCCCGAAACCGCGCG
>DAOUQK010000159.1 GCA_030625695.1 Paracoccaceae bacterium
GTCAATCCGGTGATGCCGGAAACCATTGGCGGCTCGGCTGACCTTACGGGATCAAACAACACCAAATCCGACGATATGGGCGTGTTTGACACGGACAATCGCAAGGGACGTTATGTCTATTGGGGTATCCGCGAACATGGCATGGCGGCGGCGATGAACGGCATGGTGCTGCACGGGGGTGCCCGCGCCTATGGCGGGACGTTCATGGCGTTCACCGACTATGCCCGCCCGGCGATGCGTCTGGCGGCCTTGATGCGCATCCCGACTGTATTTGTGATGACCCACGATTCCATTGGCCTCGGCGAAGACGGGCCGACCCACCAGCCGGTTGAACATCTGGCGATCTCGCGCGCCACACCCAATACTTACGTCTTCCGCCCCGCGGATTCGGTGGAAACGGCGGAAGCCTGGGAAATTGCCCTGACATCGAAAGAAACCCCGTCGGTTCTGTCCCTGACGCGTCAGGGACTGCCAACGGTGCGCGTGGAGCACAAGGCCAGGAACCTCAGTGCGCAAGGCGCATACGTTCTGGCCAAAGCCACCGGCAAAACCCAGGCCGTGCTGATCGCCACCGGTTCCGAGGTGTCGGTCGCCATGCAGGCGCGCGAAATGCTCGAAAGCGACGGCATCGGCACCCGCGTGGTCTCGATGCCCTGCATGGAGCTGTTCGCCGAACAGGACGAGGCGTATCGGCGCAAAGTCCTGCCTGCCGGCCCGGTCCGGGTTGGTATCGAAGCCGCGGTGCGGCAAGGCTGGGACCAGTGGTTGTCAGGCGAACGCGGGCGCGATGCCAAATCGGATTTCGTCGGCATGGACAGCTTTGGCGCGTCAGCCCCGGCGGACGAGCTGTTTGAGAAGTTTGGCATCACGGCGGCGGCGACAGTCGCCAAGGTCAAGGCGCTGTTAGGATAACAATGCGCGTGGGTTTTCACCCACCCTACCTATTGTCTGGTAGGGTGGGTGAAAACCCACGCACCGCACCATCAACAACAAACCGAGGATCACAATGGCACATGTAACCGTACTTGGCGCAGGTTTCGCAGCCCTCACTGCGGCACGTAAACTGCGCAGCGGCGATCCTTCACTTGAGATCACATTGATCGCCCCGGAACCGCAACTGGTCTATCTACCGAGCCTGATCTGGCTGCCGTCCGGTCAGCGCCTGCCCGAAGATATCATCATCCCGCTCGACAACTTCTTTCAGCGCAACAGGATCACCTATGTTCAGGGCACCGTTGAAGGGCTGGAAGATGGTGGTCGGCTGGTCAAAACCTCGACTGGGGATCATCGCAATGACGGGCTGATCATCGGCACCGGCGGCAAGTTCATCAAAAAACTGCCCGGCATCGAACACGCCCTGACACCCTGCGAAGGTATCAAACCGGTGATGGAATTCACCGAACGGCTGGCAGCACTTGAAGGCGGCACATTGGCGTTCGGCTTTTCCGGCAACCCCAAAGAAGGCTCGGCCATGCGCGGCGGGCCGATGTTTGAATTCCTGTTCGGCACCGACCAGATGCTGCGCGCCCAAGGACGACGTGACAAGTTCGAACTGGTGTTCTTCAGCCCCGCCCCCAAGCCGGGCATACGGCTGGGCGAAAAGATCGTGCCCAAGCTGATGAACCGCATGAAAGACCTTGATATCAAAACCTATCTGGGCCAGAAAATGGTCCGCTTTGAAGCCGACAAAGTGGTCACCGAAGGCGCCGAATTTAACGCCGATATCATCATGTTCATGCCCGGCATGACCGGCAATCCCTGGTTCAACAACACCGAACTGCCCCGCTCGCCCGGCGGTCTGATCACCGCCAACCGGATGTGTCAGGTTGAAGGGTTTAAGCGTACGTATATTGCCGGCGACGCCGGCAGTTTCCCGGGGCCCGACTGGATGCCAAAACAGGCGCATATGGCTGATTTGCAGGCCGAAGCGGCAGCGGCCAATCTGATATGCGAACTAAACGGCGGCACCCCGGATAAAACGTTCCGGGTCGAATTGATGTGCATAATCGACGACAACGCCAAAGGCGCAATGGTGGTACGGACCGAAAAGTTCAATATCGCCCTGCCGTCGGTCGGGCTGGCACATAAGGCCAAGGATATGTTCGAAAAGCGGTATCTGCGGCATTACCGGTAAGGGAGCGGCGGGGTGAAACCCCGCCCTACGCCTGTCGGCAGACTGGCTGAACCGCACCGGGCGTCATTCGAATTTTTCCGCGAATGAAATTCTTGTTCTTTGGATAAGGCAATTGCACAGCCGCAACATTGCAGCGCGCGTCCCCGCACCCGCCACGCCGTCAATCGTACCGCGATAACGTGCCTTACTCGATGATCGCAACCTGAACTGAAGCAATCTGGCTGTTTCGCGCTCCCAATCAGAAGTCGCACGAAGTGCCGGCAGGTAATTCCCCCTGGTCAAAGCTTCGAAATAATAATTTGCGGCATGTCCAGGCGTACTGGAAACACCGCGCCCGATTTCGAGGCGATATCCATATTCCACCATCATCGAAGAGCTTCCTTGATCGGCCCCGTACTTCAGCCATCGGGACGCCTGCTCGTCGTCACGCGGCCAAAACTTTCCGCTTTTGTGTTCGCGCACCAGTCGCAAGTTTGCATAAAAGTCCCCAGCCTGCGCTGCTTTTTCAAACATGCTACGGGCTTTGATCAGGTTCTCTGTACCACCAACTTTGAAATAGTGGTTTGCCAGACGGATCAAAGCCTTGTCATTTCCGGCATCGGCGGCAGTTTCCAGATACGCCAGTCCTTGCGCTTTTTCGGATACGGATGCACTGGTGCTTGAAAGCATTCGATACCCGGCCTCAAACATTCCTGGCACATCGCCGCGTTCAGCGGCCAAGCGATAGAGATCCTCTGGCTGTAGCTTTTTGCCCGCCAGAAACACAAAGCTTTTCAAATACAAATCGGCCAGCATTCGCGGCGCGCTGGCGCTGCCAGACTCTGTTGCAGATTTAAGCAATGCAATCGCCTCCCTCGGCGCCGGCAAAACTGAGCTGGTCTTTAGAATGAGCGACGCCAGCGCCACCTTTGCCCCGACATTGCCCCCATCGGCGGCTTGTTGCAGATAGGGGCGCGCCAGTTTCGGCTCAGGCCCGCTCAAAATTACCCGACCTAATTGGTACAGGCTGCGCACATGCCCCGGATGCCCCGAGGTGGCCAGAACACAGGCCTGACGCGCCGCGTTTGTATCAATATCCTCTAGTGCCACGCCCGCGACATCACCTGGACGCTCAAGATCGTCCGGGTCAGCCGCCAGCGTATCGCAGGCCTTGATCAACGGGCTGTTGTCGCCGGTTGGAACCACCCCGCTTGGTTGCTGACGCAACACCGTGCGTTTGCGGTGCGCGCGCCGGATCACCGCCGGGTTCAGCCCCGAACCGGAAAATGCGTCCAGAAAGGCAGACCAGCCGTCGACTGTATTGGTTATATCCGCGCGGGCGAAATCGCGCAGCATGCTGTCTTCTGATACATCGCGTGGCTTGGCCGCCGCCAGAAATATGTCGCGGGCCGGAAGTGATCCATAGGTGAATGGTTCCTGCGCGCCGCCTGTGGTGCTGTAAACACTGTCGCGAACCTGGCGGAACAGTTTGCCAATCTCAAGCCCGGGCTGTTCCAGATGTTGCAACAGCGCCTCGGCGTAGGGGCTGTTTCTACCGTCTCCGTCATACGCCACAGTGCCACCTTTGGCCGCATAGCTGACCAACACACCGCCCGGTGGTTCGATTCGCGCCAGTCCGCGCCCCAGTGAGCGGGTCGGCGCATCAGCCATCTGCAATAGAAACGGGTTGTTACGACACGCATCCAACAACACCAGGCGCAGGGTGCTGGCCCCGGCTACCGCTCCCAGAAACTGTGACATCTGGTGGGCTTCATAGAGCGCGTCGCCCGCCCGCTCTATCTTGGCATCAACCGGGATCAGATAGTTCTGATTATCGATCTCAAACCCGTGACCGGCAAAATACAGCACGGCCATGTCGGCATCCCGTGCAGTGTGCGAAAAGTTACGCAAAGCACGGTTGGTCTCGCGCCCGCCAAGGTTCAGAAGCAGATTGACGTCAAAGCCAAGTCGACCCAGGGACGCGGCAATATCAGTGGCGTCATTTTCCGGGTTTTTGAGGCTTGGCACGGCCTCATACTGACTGTTGCCGATAACAAGGGCGACGCGTTCCTGAGCGTTGGCTGATGTTGCAAGGGCAAGCAACAGGGCGCAGATCAGAAATTTTATTGCGGACAATCTCGCCAAATCCGTCCCCTCTGATCGTATTGTTGCACCTTAACTTAGGGCGCACATGCCTAACAATACAAGGATTCCCTTTCAGCGGGCGGCGGGGTGAACCCCGCCCTACCGTTGATTTACAGGGGAATGACTCGGTAGTGTTGTTGGTCAGATACGGATGATTCCGGGATTTGAAGTCCTGTACAAAACGTACAAAACATAATTTCGCCCATGTACAAAATGGTCAATTCATTGCCGGTTTTCCCAGGCGAAGCCCCGATTGATCATATTAGAAATCGGTAGGTGCACCGCCTTCGGATTTGCGGCGGGCGACAAAATCGGCCAATTCCTCGCGGATCGCCACATCCATGTCGGGGGCTTCAAAATTGGCGATGATGTCCTTGAATATCAGATGCGCACGTTCCGGCGTCCAGATGGCACCGGCCTCCTCCCAGGCTTCATAGTTCTTCCAATCGCTTAAGAACGGCTGATAGAACGCTGTTTTATAACGATCTTGCGTGTGTTGCGTGCCAAAGAAATGGCCGTCGTTGCCGACTTCTTTTATCGCATCCAAGGCAATGTCATCGACGCCCGTGGCAAACGTTGACGGTTCCATATAGCGCTGGATCTGCTGTAACACCTCGCAATCCATGATGAATTTTTCTGGCGAGGCAATCAGCCCGCCCTCTAACCAGCCAGCCGCGTGATAAACCATATTGGTGCCCGACTGCACCGCCGCCCAGAGGCTGTTCGAGGTCTCCCACATCGCCTGCCCGTCCGGCACATTGGCGGCACACACGCCCGACGAACGCAAAGGCAACCCGTAGAACCGCGCCATTTGTCCGGTCATCTGAGTGGCGCGCATGTATTCCGGAGTGCCAAAAGCCGGCGCGCCGGATTTCATGTCGACGTTGGACGTAAACGTACCGATGCCACAGGCTGCTCCCGGGCGCACGTATTGAAACAGGGCGATGGCGCACAGCGCCTCAGCGATGGATTGCGCCACGGCCCCGGCCATGGTCACCGGTGCCATCGCCCCGGCCAGGGTGAACGGCGTGACCACAACCGCCTGCCCCCGACGCACCATGCGCAGGCAACCGTCGATCATCGGAAAGTCGTGTTTCAAGGGCGAGGTCGAGTTGATGTTGGTATACATTCGCGGCGTGGCGTCGAATTCGGCGTGGGTCAGACCACCACCGATACGCACCATTTCCATCACGTCTTCGACCCGCTCCTTGCCAAGGGAATAGGCGTGCATCACCTTGTCGGTCAGGGTCAGCTTGTCATAAACCACATCCAGATGCCGCACGCTTGCATGCACATCGACCGGTTCCACCGGATAGCCGCCGGCAAAGTGGATGCAGTTGAAATATTGGGTCAATTTCAACAGGTTGGCGCATTGTTCTCGGTTTCCAGCAACCTTTTTACCCAGTTCCAAGTCCCAGTAATTTGGTGGCGATGAAACGTTGCCAAACAGAATATGTTTGCCGCCAACCGTCAGGGTCCGATCAAGGTTGCGCGGCGTCAGGGTAAATTCAGACGGTGCGCGTGCGATCATTTCCATGACAAAATCGCGGCCCATGCGCACCAAGTCACCCTCGACCTTGCAGCCCGCCTGACGAAAGATGTCCAGCGCCTCGGGGTTCAGGAATACCACGCCGATCTCTTCCAGAATGCGCATGGCACCATTGTGGATCGCGGCAACGCCCGCCTCGTCCAGCGGCTCGGTCGGGCGATCCACGTTGACAGGAAGGCGCCAGGGCATCTGATTTATCACCGCACCACCACGGCGGGCCGACTTGCCAGCCCGTCCACCACTGCGCCGTTTGCGGGTATCTGCCTGTGCCATTAATCCAGTCCTTCTTGTCAAATATCTGGTTCAACAGGCAACAACGCCCGGCCATCTGCCGCGCTGATTGCGACAAGTCCTGTCGTTTTTATTTCGAAACAGTCGCTTTGGGCCGGACTAATCCGCGATCCAATCCGGGATATGACCGATATCCGGCAGCACCACATCGGCATGAGGTGCCAGATCGCCTTCGCCCGCATAGCCGGTCAGCACGCCGATTGTCACCATCCCCGCCGCGCGCCCGGCGACCAGATCATGAGCACTGTCGCCAACCATGGCAATCACGCCCGGGTCAAGGCTCACGGCCTTGGCAAAGCCAAGCAATTGGCCCGGGGCAGGTTTGGCGCCAAAGCCCGAGTCCGACCCGGCAATGAAATCAAAATGGCCGCGAATGCCGACCGAATCCAGATGAGCAAGGGCGGGTGAAATGGCGTCGTTGGTGGCCACGCCCAACCGCATGCCATCCTCGCGCAATTGCTCCAGGTAGGGCACCAGCGGCACCACTTCGATTTGC
The DNA here is from genome assembly GCA_030625695.1 of Paracoccaceae bacterium. Taxonomy (GTDB): domain Bacteria; phylum Pseudomonadota; class Alphaproteobacteria; order Rhodobacterales; family Rhodobacteraceae; genus NVQY01. The sequence continues at coordinate 6,595 of DAOUQK010000159.1, forward strand.
GAGACCTGCTCGGCCTCGTAGTTCAAAGTATCCAGCAGGTGATTATAGTTGGTTTCCGGCAAATGCGGGATCATTGCCCGGGCAATCTCGGCCGGGGTGTCGGCGATGACCATGCTGTCGGGTTGAAACCGGCGGTTGGCCAGATCAAAGCCGATATGCCAGCCCAAGGTCGCCGCTCGTGCGCGGTCATTGGCGCAACTGCGCAGAAGAAAGGCTTCGGCCCAGCCCTCCCAGGTGGCACCGAAATCGAACAATGTGCCGTCTTTGTCAAACAGCAGGCCAGAAATGGGCGCGGTTATGGGCATGTGTGCGTTCCTTAAGTCCAGCTCACCTGTTCACCGCCAGGAAGAGCGGCGCGGGCGAACATCGGGTGTTCATAAGCGATATCATTGGCATCGCAAAAGGCGATGATCCAGGCGTCATCCATCATCAGGAAGTCCAGCACTGATCCAAGGAACGCAGGTTCGTTCGCCTGGGCGCGCAGATCGTCCTCGCTGGCCCCGGTTGCCCCCAGAAACACCGGCAACAGGTCGTCGTTGGTGATCAGCCACGCCAATGCTTTGAGGGCGAGGGTTTCGGCGGCTTCGGGGGAAAAGGACATGGGACTGGGGTGCTTTGTTTGGGTGTTCAAAGGCAGACAACCAACAAGTGTCGGCCTGCGCAAGGGAATTCAGCCGCCCGCCTGTGCGGCCTGTGCTGTCTGTGCCTTTTCCAGTTCGGGCATGAACCTTTGTTGCAGGTCACTGCCCACCAATGGACCGATGAATTTGAACAGAACCTTGCCTTGACCGTCGATGATAAAGGTTTCCGGCGGGCCGGTGACGCCCCAGTCGATTGCGCTTCGCCCCTTGGGGTCAAAGCCGACGCCCAAAAACGGGTTGCCGTCGTCTTGCAGAAACCCACGGGCGTGATCCGGGTCGTCCTTAATATTCACACCATAGATGCGCAAGCCACCTGCGGCCATCTTCATCAGGGTGGGATGTTCTGCCCGGCACGGCGGACACCAACTGGCCCAGAAATTGATCAGGGACACCTCTCCGCTGGCCAAATCCTGTGCGGTGACGCCCGGATAGCCTTCCAACGCTTCAGCGGGCAGGTCCGGGGCCATTTCGCCGATAAAGGTCGAGGGCAACGCGTTGGGATCGCCACGAAACATGCCAACTGCGGCAAGAACGACAAAGCCGCTGAAAATGAGGGGAGGCAGGATCATCAGCGGTGAAATTTTAGCCATCGCGCTTTATCCTTTGTTCAACCCGCGTCATTTCTGCGCGCACCTTACGGCCACGCCACAGCGACAGGCCCACCAACAACAACAACAGGACAACCGAGGCCGCATAAGCCGTCATCACCGTGTCTCCGTATTTCCCCAGATCAGGCATATCTACGCCCCCACCCTTTCGCGTGCCAGCAATGTCCTGATTCGTCGCGCCCGGATTTCCGTGCCGGTGCGATACAGCACCAAAGCAATGAACAGCAGGACAAACCCGGCGATACTGA
>DAOUQK010000174.1 GCA_030625695.1 Paracoccaceae bacterium
CCGCCTGACCTATCTGGGCATATCGGCCACCCCGACCCCATTGCTCGAAGCCGCCGAGGCCTTTGGTGCCACCCCGCGCCAAACCTTGTGGAAGGTCGAACTCCCCTATGCTTTGCCGCAGATCATGGCCGGTCTGAATCAGACCATCATGCTGTCGCTGTCGATGGTGGTGATTGCCGCATTGGTGGGGGCCGATGGCCTTGGCGTACCGGTGGTGCGCGCCCTAAGCCAGGTCAATGCCGCTTTGGGATTTGAAAGCGGTCTGGTCATTGTGGTGGTGGCCATCATGCTTGACCGGATGCTGCGAGTGGAGCAGAAACAATGACAACTGCAGTGGAATTCGATAATGTTTCCATCGTCTTCGGCGCAAAACCGGCCTCGGCGCTGCCGTCGATGGACGCCGGAAAGGACCGCGCCGAAGTGCGCGCCGAAACTGGCCAGATACTCGGGGTGCACAATTGCTCACTTACGGTTGCAACTGGCGAAATTCTGGTTTTGATGGGCCTGTCAGGGTCGGGAAAATCCACTTTGCTGCGGGCGGTCAATGCCCTTAATCCGGTGGTGCGCGGTGCCGTCCGTGTCGATACCGGCGAGGCGATGGTTGATGTCACCAGTGCCAACGCCGCCACCGTGCGCGACATCCGCCAGCACCGCGTGGCGATGGTGTTTCAACAATTCGGCCTGCTGCCGTGGCGCAGCGTCCGCGAAAACGTCGGCCTCGGGCTTGAACTTGCCGGTATGGCCGCCGCTGAACGCAATGTAAAAATCGACACCCAACTGGCGCTTGTCGGTCTGTCTGACTGGGCCGATCACAAGGTTGGCGAATTGTCCGGTGGCATGCAGCAACGCGTCGGACTGGCCCGTGCCTTTGTCACCGACGCGCCGATCCTGTTGATGGACGAACCGTTTTCGGCCCTTGACCCGCTGATCCGCACCCGTTTGCAGGACGAATTGATCGTGCTGCAAAATGATCTGAAGCGCACCATTATTTTTGTCAGTCACGACCTTGACGAGGCGTTTAAAATTGGTGACCGCATCGCCATTATGGAGGGCGGACGCATCGTGCAATGTGGCTCCCCACAAGAGATATTTACCAACCCGTCCACCGAATACGTTGCCGATTTCGTCGCCCATATGAACCCACTTGGCGTGCTATGCGCGCGCGACGTGATGGAACCGGCCACTGCGGATGCGCGCAATTCCGTGTCGCCGGACGCCACCATAAAACAAGTGATGGAGGTCGCCCGAAACGATGAAAATCCGATTGCTGTCGTCGATAACAACGCGACCGTGGGCCAGATCACCCGCGCCGCAATACTGGCCAAACTGCTTGACCCGAAAGCCTAGCCCGCCTTGACCGAATAAGCTATAGCCGAAGTATGTCTCCTGATAAGTTCGTCCAAAATGGTAGCCCAACATAGTTTTCCACCAGAGAAGACTGAGCCTCTTTCGACGAGAATAGATACGTAATATCGGTCTGTTGCCGCTTGTCATCAATTCCGCTGTTGTCAGGGAATTTGCCCAGAGATCTCGCCATCCACCAACTAATCCGCATTACTTACCAGACACGCGCCTGTGCTTTTTCGAATAATTTTAAGCTCGTTTTCATCGCTGCTTATGTAATGTTCAAAAACCGCGGAAAGAGATAATAAATACCCGGCGCATCCGATTTAGGCCCGCGCGCACCGGTTGGCTGCCATGGGGGGGTGGGTTCGATCCTGCCGTTCGCAGCAGAGTTCAGGAACGGCAGGTTTGGGCCGTTTGCGTCCTCCGGGTTCAAGTGGAAGCTTCGGCATCAAGGGCGGATACCAGTGGCCCACCTGCTCTACGAATTGCATCGATGGCAGGTGATTGGGCAAGCGCTATCGTATTCCGGCACAACAGCGTCACGGCCACAGTTCAGTCGTAGGCTGCATCCACGATGATCTCGACCTTGAGTTCTGGCCGCGCAAGTTTGGCCTCGCCACAGGCCCGCGCTGGTGCATATCCTTCAGGCACCCAAACATTCCAGACCTCATTAAGTCCGGCAAAGTCGCTCATATCCGCCAGCCATATAGTGGCCCGCAACATCTTTTCACGCGACGACCCGGCCTGGATCAGCAACACCTCGAGGCGCCTAAGGCATTCCTCGGTCTGCGCTTGGATGGTCTTGCCTTCACCAACCTGCCCGGTGATATAGGCGACCCCATTGTGCTTTACAATTTTCGAGGACCTGGCCCCGGTTTCGATACGTTCGATCATGCCACGTCCCTTGGTCTGTCATTTCACACAGCGCATTCTATGCCGCCTAAAGCTAAATACTTCAACTATTGAAGCGAACCGACCCGACCACTCACCGCACAGATGATCAAGGTCCGCAGTGGGCCGTTCGCTACTTTCATACCACCCAGCCCGAATAGAAGATTCTGTGTGCATGACGATTACCCTCAGCCCAACTTGCGACTGTTATACTGTACAATCTAGGACTGGATTGCTATTTGGCCAATTCCTGCAAATTATTGCAACTTCAAACCAGAAAGGTGGTGAAAACCACATGCAGGTTAGTGTTCGCGACAACAATGTCGATCAGGCCCTCCGGGTTCTAAAGAAAAAGCTGCAGCGCGAAGGCGTTTTCCGCGAAATGAAGCTCAAGCAACATTTCGAAAAACCGTCTGAGAAAAACGCACGCCAGAAAGCTGAAGCGATCCGCCGTGCCCGTAAGCTGGCACGCAAGAAACTGGAACGCGAAGGATGATGTAATTCATTCTTCGATGCTGAAGAAACAGAACCCCCATTGTCCGATGGCAGTGGGGGTTTTGCGTATCAGCAGGCTTTTATGCAAATGGACAGGCATAGATATCAAAGTCGCTGAACCCGCCATTCGCTGCGCCATCCGCAAAGGTCCGGGGTGGGCCGAAATTGACTGAAATCAGTTATGTGCAGGGCGGTTCTGCACCACCACCGGGGTCTCAAAATACTGAAAGCGCGGCGTGCTGCCAAATGTCTCGGCGACACGGGCAAGAAACGCCTCACCGTGTGCCTCCTTCGCGTCGGCAACACTGTCCCAAGTATAGACGCCGCCCGCGATGCCAGCATCCGGGTCATAAAGGTAGTTCTTGCAGTATAGCTTCGGGTGTGATCGCCAGATCTCGGCGCTCTCTTCGAAGAGCGCGACGACACGCTCCCGTCCCATCTCTTTGTTAATCTCGAACGTTACGATCTCAGTGATCATCGTTGGTCCTCCTTTTATGGGAAGATGATGGCACGCACTTTGGCACATTGCCAATCGCGAGGTGCGGCGAGATGGTCCAGGTTATTTGCAAGTCGGGCGAACAATCGCGATCTTGATCTATCTCATACACAGCAAACGACGTTTCAGCGTATCATGAGCCAACGCAGCATATCACTACAGCGTCTGTTTTCTTGGGTCCAGATTTTCTGGGGTCCGGTGTTCTTTGGCTGCTCATACGAAATGGAACGGGGGGAACTGTTTATGAAAGTGAAAGACTATTTGAAGATCGAAACTGCGGCCAACCTAAGCCGCACCGAAGTCGGGCGACTTGGGACGGCCATAATTTTCATTGTTGGGGTGATGATCTATACGGGGTCAAGTTTTGCCCATGTTGATCAAGCCTATTTGCTTGTCGCCGCAGCGGTGATCGGGGCCTATATGGCGCTAAACATCGGCGCGAACGATGTGGCCAACAATGTTGGGCCTGCGGTGGGGTCGCTGGCCCTGTCCCTGACCGGGGCAATCGTTATCGCCGCCGTTTTCGAGGCTGGCGGTGCCATTATTGCCGGTGGCGATGTTGTCTCGACCGTCAAGAAGGGCATTGTCGACCCGGCCGCGTTTTCCGACCCTACGGTGTTTGTCTGGGTCATGATGGGCGCGCTTCTTGGTGCGGCGATCTGGCTGAATGCGGCGACCTGGCTGGGGGCGCCGGTGTCAACCACGCATTCGATTGTCGGCGGCGTTATGGGGGCCGGGATCGCGGCGGCAGGCTGGGACATCGTCAACTGGGATTCAATGGGCAAGATCGCCCTGAGTTGGGTGGTCTCTCCAATTACCGGTGGGATCGTTGCCGCGACATTTCTCTACGCCTTGAAAAAGCTGGTGTTTTTCAAGGATGACCCGATCGAGGCGGCCAAGCGCGTTGTGCCGGTGATGATCGCCATCATGGCCTGGGCGTTTACCACCTATCTGGCGCTGAAAGGCCTCAAAAAGATTGTCTCTATCTCGTTTCCGATGGCTTTGCTGGCAGGCTTTGTCTTTGCAGTGCTGATATATTTCATCGTCAAGCCGATGATACGCCGGGCGGCCCCGAAACTAAGCGCTGACCGGGATGGCGTGAACCGCCTGTTCACTATGCCACTGATTATCTCCGCGGCGATGCTGTCCTTTGCGCATGGTGCCAACGACGTTGCCAACTCGGTCGGCCCGCTGGCCGGGATTTATGATGTGCTGACCGAAGGAGACGGCGGTGTAAAGGTCTCAATTCCACTGTGGATCATGGTGATCGGTGCTTTGGGGATATCCGTGGGCCTGGCCCTGTTCGGTCCGAAACTGATCCGCACCGTCGGGTCGGAAATCACCGAACTGGACCGGTCTCGTGCCTTCTGTATCGCGCTGGCGGCGGCCATTACGGTGATCATCGCCAGCCAGCTGGGGATGCCGATCAGTTCGACCCATGTGGCCCTTGGCGCGGTCTTTGGCGTCGGGTTCCTGCGGGAATTCCTGGAGCAGCGCCTTGGCCGGGTCGTTGAAAACGTTCTGGCGCGCCACGAAGGGCAAGCGGACTTTGCCGCTGTGGAGGTCGAGTTGCGAAACTTCCAGAATGCTCCCCCCGAAGACAAGCTGCGCATCCTGGACCAAATGAAGGAAATGGGTGCCGAAGCGGTGATCAGCGCGGCCCAGCGCAAGGAGCTGCAAAAGGCTCTGAAACGGCAACTGGTCAAACGCTCGTCGCTTTTCAAAATCGTTTCGGCCTGGATCATCACCGTGCCGGTTTCGGGTTTCCTTGCGGCGTTGTTCTATTTTGTCTTGCGCGGAATGATGCTGCCATAGAAGGAAGAAAGAAATTGATCAAGAAACTTACATTACCGGTTATCCTGCTGCTGCTGATCCTCGGGTTCTGGACCAGTAGCGACTTTCAGGAGATTGCGGCAGGCGTCGCGATTTTTCTGTTCGGCATGCTGATGCTCGAGGACGGATTCAGACTGTTCAGCGGCGGCATATTGGAAAACATGCTGGAGAAGGCAACCGGATCGGTGACGAAATCACTGAGCTTCGGTGTCATATCGACCACCATCATGCAATCCAGTTCGCTGGTCTCGGTGATCACCATTTCATTCCTCAGCGCCGGGCTGATTACTCTGGTTGCTGGGGTCGGGATCATTTTTGGGGCCAATATCGGCACCACTACCGGGGCCTGGCTGGTGGCGGGGTTCGGGTTGAAGGTCAAGATTTCAACCTATGCGCTACCGATGCTGGCGATTGCCATCGTTCTGGTGTTCCAAAGCAATAAATACGTGCGTGGGGCCGGGTTTGTGCTGGCCGGGCTTGGGTTCCTGTTTCTTGGTATCCACCACATGAAAGAAGGCTTCGAGGCCTTCAAGGGCCAGTTCGACCTGTCCCGATTTGCGATGACCGGCGTGGCGGGGCTGATCGTGTATACCCTGATCGGCATGGCGGCGACGGTGGTCATGCAGTCCAGTCATGCGACAATGGTACTGATCATCACCGCACTTGCCGCGTCGCAGATATCCTATGAGAATGCGCTGGCACTGGCGATCGGCGCAAATATCGGGACGACGATCACCGCGATCATCGGGTCGCTGACGGCAAATTTTCAGGGCAAGCGTCTGGCGCTGGCGCATCTGATCTTTAACCTTGTGACCGCCGGTATCGCCCTGATATTCATCAGTCAGCTCCGCCTGGCGGTCGACTGGGTCAGCGCCGGTGTTGGTATATCGGACACCGATTATGCCCTGAAACTCGCGGTGTTCCACACGATCTTCAACGTGCTGGGTGTGGCGGTCATGCTGCCGATGCTGAACGCCCTGATCCGCTTTCTGGAACGCACGATCGCCGAACCGGCGATGGATCTGAGCCAGCCCCTGTATCTCTCCGAGGCGGTGGACGAATTCCCGCCGACCATCGAGGCCGCCCTACGCAAAGAGGTCAAGCATCTCTATGACAATGCGGTGGAACTGATCACCCACGGGCTGAATCTGCACCGACATGAGTTGTTCGAGACCAAGGATATCGCCGCCCTTGTCAGTGTCAGCCGCACTGCCGTCGATTTCGACATCGACGAACGCTACGAGCAGCGGATCAAGACACTGTATTCGGCGATCGTCGAATTCGCCACCCGTGCTGGTTCCAAGGATATTCCGCAGGACGTGATGGAGAACGTCTATGCCTTGCGCGACGTCGCGGGCCAGATCGTGCGGGCGGTCAAGGCCGTCAAGCACCTGCGCCGAAACGCGACCACCTTCACCACGCATCCGCAGGGCGTGATCACGGATACCTACAACGATCTGCGCACTGAAATCGCCCGTATTCTGGTTGAAATCCGCAAACTGGAACTGGCCGATCCCGAGGACCGCAGCAGCCTGTGGCTGGATCAGGAACTTGTCCAGGTTGAAAGCGACCAGCGCAACGCCAGCCGCCGAATCGAATCCCTGATCCGCGATCAGAGTCTGGATGCCGCAGCCGCGACCTCGTATCTGAATGATTCCTCCTATGCCTACAGCGCGATGCGAAATCTGATCCAGGCCGCGCGCTCGTATTATGTCGAAACCGAAAGCGCCATGGTCGAAGTGGAACGGATTCTGGCATTGGATGAGGACGAAATCAGCGACATCGTTGCCGAGGACACCTCTTCACCGGCGCAAGGGATTTGACAGTGAAAGACAAATCGAACACGCGTGCCTATCCGGCGCTCATTGAAATGATAATAGGGGATGGATTGATGAAACTGACGAAAAGCATAAAGAAGCTGGACAAGTATTCTCATCGGCTGAAAAGCGGCAAGGCCCAGGAAATAAAACCCAAACACGTGGAAAAAGTCATCAAGAAATTGACCGCCAAGAAACAGTTGTTGAACGAAGAGTTTGCAGAAGCCACAAAAAGCTCAAAACAAGAGCGCCTCAAGGGCAAGCTGCTTATGATCGAAGAACAACTGGGACGGGCGGATTGGTTGATGGGAAAGATCAGGTCGCTCTGACCGAGCAATGATACTGACTGGCAATTGAACATGCGGTTATAGCAGTCGCCCTTATCGAAAGATGCCCCGGTCAGCGGGTTTTGGTCTGTCCCCGATTGCAACGAAAGGGAGTTGCCGAGTTAATGACCTTGGCATTGTTTTGGGTTTTGTTCATTATACCGCCCTTACGCCAAAACCCGAAAGTTCTGATGTGATATGATGCGTAAATTGTCTGTGACATTGCTGCGGAAATCACGACATATCATAGGGATGGTTTCAAGAAGTAATTGCAAAATTGCATCAGAGAACTGCTACTTGGTAGCGTAGAACTCGTTGTGCGTCACATGGGCGTGAATGAC
>DAOUQK010000226.1 GCA_030625695.1 Paracoccaceae bacterium
GGGTTAAAGGAAACCCGCAGGATCGACCATGAGGGCGGGCGGTTTACCCTTCTTTTCATGGCCCCTCCGGGTCAAGAGGACTGCCCGGTTGAACTGACGTATAACTGGGACGGCGATGATGATCTGCCGTCTGACAGTCGCCATTTTGGCCATCTGGCCTATTCGGTTGGCGATATTTACGCCACGTGCCAGCATCTGATGGACAATGGTGTGACCATCAACCGCGCACCGCGCGAGGGGCGCATGGCGTTTGTGCGATCACCCGACAATATTTCGGTGGAACTGCTGCAAGAGGGCGAGGCGCTGGAACCGGCGGAACCCTGGATCAGTATGAAACCGGTCGGGCATTGGTAATGAAACTGTGGTTTGCGGCACTGGTGGCGGTTTGGGCCGCGCCGGTGACCGCAGAATGCCGGTTGGCATTGGCGCTGGCACTGGACGTGTCGTCATCGGTGGACCAGACCGAAGATGGGTTGCAACGGCGCGGGCTGGCCGCGGCCCTGATTGCGCCCGAAGTTGAGGCGGCATTTTTTTCGTCTGATCAACCGGTCGCGCTGGCGGTTTATGAATGGAGCGGGCGTTATAACCAACTGATGGTGTTGGATTGGTACGTGATAAAGTCCCCCAACGACCTTTTGAATGCGGCGGCAATTATCGGGCGATCCCGGCGTGGGGCGGATAATTATCCCACGGCGATGGGCTATGCGCTGGGATTTGGGGCCGGGTTGTTGCAACGCGCGCCGACCTGTCTGTTTCATACCATCGACATGGCTGGCGACGGCGAAAACAACGAAGGCTTTCCGCCTCGTACGGCTTATGCCGAATTTCCGTTGGCGGGGGTGACGGTGAACGGGTTGGTAATCAGTACTTCGGAATACGAGGCGGTTGCGGACCTGAGCGGTTATTACCGGACCGAAGTGTTGCACGGTCCCGGCGCGTTTCTGGAATTGGCGCAAGGGTTTGAGGATTATGAACGTGCCATGCGGCGCAAGCTGGAACGGGAATTGCAGCCCCGGACGATTGGTGCGCTTGTGGAACCGGCCCAGGGGCGGCGCGGGTGAAATTTGCCCTTGTCCTGTCTTTGCTGATCGGGTTCGGCCCCGCCGGGGTACAAGCGCAGTGCCGTCAGGCCCTGGTGCTGTCGCTGGATGTATCCGGTTCGGTCGATTCGCGCGAATACCGGTTGCAACTCGATGGATTGGCCAGTGCGCTGATTGATCCCGATGTTCAGAACGCCATTCTGCTCCAACCGGGCCACCCCGTGCATTTGGCGGTGTATGAATGGAGCGGGCCGAAGTATCAGCGCCTGTTACTGGGGTGGAGCAAAATCACCAGTCGCGAGACATTGTTCAACGTTTCGTCCCATCTGGCCAATCTGCGTCGTGGTCCAGCCCCGCCGGGGACGGCTTTGGGGAAATCCATGCAATATGGCGTGAACCTGTTGGCCAACGGCCCGCCTTGCTGGAAACGCACGCTGGACATTTCCGGTGATGGCAAAAGCAACTTTGGTCCGCATCCCCGTGACATCCGTGCCGGGTTGCCCGCCAGTTCGTCACCAAACGCAGTGACCATCAACGCGCTGGTCATCGGCTCTGACGCGCCGGTTTTTGGCGACACCCGTCAGGTCGAAATTTCCGAACTTTCGGCCTATTTCAACGCCTGGGTGATTTCTGGCCCTGACGCCTTTGTCGAAACCGCGATTGGCTTTGATGATTATCACCAGGCGATGGTCCGCAAGCTTTTGCGCGAATTGGACACGCTTGCGGTTTCATCGTTAGATCCCGGTCCGGCCAGCCCGTTTCAATAGATATACCTGATCTGGTCGGTCCAATAGCGTTCAACCCGCTTTAGCGAACTGGTGATATCTTCGATCCCTTCCGGCCCAATCACCCCTTTGGATTCCAGACCTTCGGCGTGGCGTTCAAACAGCTTGGCCACTACATCGCGGATTTCGCGCCCCTGCTGGGTCAGACGAACCCGTACAGACCGGCGGTCAATCTCGCACCGTTGGTGGTGCATATAGCCCATCTCAACCAGCTTTTTCAGATTATAACTGACGTTGGACCCCTGGTAATAGCCACGGCTTTTCAATTCGCCCGCCGTCACCTCGTTATCGCCAATGTTGAACAACAGCAGCGCCTGCACCGCGTTGATTTCCAACACGCCAACCCGTTCAAATTCATCCTTGACCACATCCAGCAGCAAACGGTGCAACCGTTCAACCAGTGCCAGTGCCTCAAGATAACCCGCAATGAACCCTTTGTGGTTCACCCTGGCCAATTGCATTTCCATACTCATCCGGTTCTCCGACTCGATTTGCCTCGGGTCGGACAATGCCCCCAAAATCCCCAACAATCGGTTAAACCAAATTGTTAATTATTTTGAAGCGCCTGCGAGATATGGTTAATCAAACTCTGAAACCGGGCCGGAGGGGCGGTTTGTCCGGTAACCCATTGATATAAATCATGATCATTTTCATTCAAAAGCGCATCATATTGGTTGATCGTGGCGTCATTCATGCCCGCCAGTTCAGCGTCGGCAAAGGCCGTCAGGATCAGGTCCATTTCCTTGATCCCGCGCCGCATAGAACGCATTTTCAACCGTTTGATCCGGTGTTCTGGCGATTCGGGCGTGCTCACACCCCCCCTTGCTCCAGCATCTGACGCAGCTTTTTTTCCAACCTTGCGGCGCGTTCGGTGTTGGCGCGCATTGACGACCGTATTTCGTGCAATTCGGCCAGAATGCCAGTGAAATCGGCCGTATGCGTGTCCTCGGCCGGGGCGGTTAGCCCGTCGCCTTCGCCGGTCAGCAGCCACATGATCGAGACGTTCAACAACCCGGCCATCATCGACAATTTATTGGCGCGCGGTTCGGACAGGTCCTGTTCCCAGCCCATCAGGGTGTTTTTCTTGACGCCAAGGCGGCGCGACAGTTGCGCCTGAGTCATACCGGCCCCCTCGCGCGACGCCGCGACCCGGTCGCCGAAAGTAGCCGTGTCGGGGCCGTACCAGTCTGTGGAAGCTTGCGACATGAAATGGGCCTTTTTGCGGTTGTTGGTGCTTGTAGGTAAATCGGTGGCACCCTATGACAATCGCATCCAACATACAAACAAGGTCACCCCATGAGTTTCCTGTCCAAGACACTTTCACGCGTAAAACCGTCCCCGACCATCGCCGTTTCCGCCAAAGCCCGCGATCTGAAAGCCGCCGGGCGCGATGTGATTGGTCTGGGGGCCGGAGAGCCGGATTTTGATACGCCGCAAAATATCAAGGATGCAGCCGTGGCGGCGATTGCGGCCGGTAAGACGAAATACACCGCCCCTGACGGGATTATTGAACTTAAAGAAGCGATTTGCGCCAAGTTCAAGCGTGATAACGGGTTGGCGTATACCCCGGCACAAGTGAGCGTGGGCACGGGCGGCAAACAGATCCTGTACAACGCGTTGATGGCGACACTGAATCCCGGCGACGAGGTGGTGATCCCGGCACCTTATTGGGTCAGCTATCCGGATATGGTGTTGCTGGCGGGTGGCGAACCGGTGATTGCTCAGGCGTCGTTGCAGACGGGATTCAAACTGACGCCGGACCAGTTGGAAGAGGCGATAACGCCAAAAACCAAATGGTTGATCTTCAATTCACCCTCGAACCCGACCGGGGCAGGGTATTCGCGCGCCGAATTGAAGGCGCTGACCGATGTGCTGATGCGTCACCCGCATGTCTGGGTGATGACGGATGATATGTACGAGCATCTGGCCTATGATGATTTCGAATTCTGCACGCCCGCGCAGGTGGAACCGGCACTGTATGAGCGCACCCTGACCTGTAACGGTGTGTCCAAGGCCTATGCGATGACCGGCTGGCGGATTGGCTATGCGGCGGGGCCTGAGGTGTTGATCGCAGCGATGCGCAAGATCCAGTCACAATCAACCTCGAACCCTTGCACGATCAGCCAATGGGCAGCGGTTGAGGCGTTGAACGGCACGCAGGATTTCCTGGCGCCTAACAATGTTGTTTTCAAGCGTCGTCGCGATCTGGTGGTGTCGATGTTGTCACAAATCCCCGATATGATCTGCCCGGTGCCGGATGGGGCATTCTATGTCTACCCGTCGATTGCGGGGATGATTGGCAAAACCAGCCCGGCAGGCACGTTAATCACCGATGACGAAGTGTTTGCCACCGCCCTTTTGGAAGAGGTCGGCGTGGCCGTGGTATTTGGCGCGGCATTTGGCCTTTCGCCAAATTTCCGCATCAGCTACGCTACGTCCGACGAGGCATTGAAAGAGGCCTGCACGCGCATCCAAAGGTTTTGCGCCGGATTGCGCTGAACTGGGTTAAGCTGAGAAGGACGACCCCATGAGCGGCGACCTGCCGGACTATTACTTCCGCGTCCGCGACAACGGGGCGTTTGTGTTTCGTATCGATACCGAGAACCGCCAGCGACGGATCGAGATGGACCAGATCGCGGTGGTCAACATCCGCAATGGCGAGATCAAGCCGCATGGCGACCGAACCCTGTCGGACGAGGATCTGGAGACGATCAAGACTTGGATGGTCGAGCGGAGTGACCTGATCGCCAGGCGGGACATGGATGATATACACCGGGCCGTGGATTATCTGAACACGACGACTCACTGGGTGCAAAGCAAAGCCAGCGAAGAGCAGCTGGAAGAAATTACCGACGATCTGTTACTGGCGATGCACGATCTGCGCACGATGCTGGTACGTAAAAAGGCAGATCGGTTGATGAAAGGGCAGTAGATGCCCAAGCCTGACTGGATCAATTCTGTGCAACAGGTGGTGACATCAGACATACCACCACCACCGCACCATTCACTAAGGCAAGATTTTACATACGACCCCTTATACCAACCCGCCCAATGATTGACCGGTCCCTGGCCGGTAGGGTGGGCAGGACTGCCCACCCTATGCCTGACGATAACGATGCGATGTTTGCGCCCCTTGGTAGTATACCAATCCGCCCAAAGACCGACCTGTCATTGTTGCGTAGGATGGGTTTTCAACCCATCATCCCTTTGACTTTGCCGGGCGGGACGGGGCGGTGGGGTGGAACCCCACCCTACGGATGGCTGCATGTGTCAGTGTCCGGGCGTTCTGGTATCATATGGAATATACCCGGTCTTCTTGGCAAGGCGTTCGGCTTCGTTCTCGTCCGCGTGTAACTGAATAGCTCAGCACCCGGGATTTGCGCAGGTTTATACATTCCATGGCAATCTCAGGCTGGTTCCAATTGGTTTGACAGCACCCGCTGATCGGAGCTTCGGACGCTCTTTTGATCACAATGATGTCGGCGGTCCTTCCGCTTTCGCGCTATCTTCGATATGTGGAACCGTGTGCCGGATTGCGGTGCCAGCGGTGCGTCGCAGGCTATCATGTTCGGCGTTGTGTAATGAGGAGCCAGCCCATGTCGTTTCGTCACCTTGCTTTCGTCGCGCTACTCGCCGGGGCGGTGCCAACCGTTGTATTGGCGCAATCCGCCGAGGACGTTCCTTTGCGTCTTTTTCTTGAACTGAACGCGGTTCAGGATGTTGGGGGGGCGTGCCGGTTGACGTTTTTGGCGCGCAACGAGACAGGGGTGGCGATCGAGCAGGCCGTGTTCGAGACGGTGATATTTGACACGTCTGGCGGGGTCGTGAGCCTGTCGCTCTTCAATTTCCGCGACCTGCCGGCGGGTCGGCCGCGGGTGCGCCAGTTTGAGCTGTCGGCCATGGCTTGCGACACCGTGGGGCAGGCGTTGATCAACGGCGCGAATTCCTGCGTCGTCGACGGGGCCGAAAGCGGTATCTGCGATGGGGCACTCTCGCTCAGCAGCCGACTCGCGGTGGAACTGCTCGGATGAGCCCCTTTGATGCGCTGCGCGGGATACTCGACCTCGGCGGACCGGTGGTCGCGATCCTGATTGTGATGTCGGTGCTGACACTCGGGGTCACGCTCTACAAACTCTGGCAGTTCACAGTTTCCGGCGTCGGTCGTCACCGGGTGCTCTCCGAGGCTCTGGCGGCCTGGGATGCCGGTGACCGGCGGGCAGCGCAGGCGCGCCTTGCCGAGAGCCACAGCTATCTTGCCCCGCTCATGGGTGCTGCGATGAAAGCACCGGACCAACCCGGCATCGACGGGCGGATCGACGCCGAAGCCGGGCTGGCGCTTGCCGGACTTGAACGCGGCTTTCGTTTCCTTGACACTGTGGCGCAGCTCGCGCCGCTGCTCGGGCTTTTTGGCACGGTACTTGGCATGATCGAGGCGTTCCAGAGCCTGCAGACGGCGGGGCCTTCGGTCGATCCGTCGCTGTTGGCGGGC
>DAOUQK010000077.1 GCA_030625695.1 Paracoccaceae bacterium
AAACCTCCGTAAACTAGCCAAGATCTTTCCTGCACCGCAGCAATTGCGCAAAGCGTGATAGGAAAGGCGTTCGCGTTGTGTTTGATGCCCGACTTTCTGCAACAGCAACACGTTGTTTTTCCACAGAATCGGCGGATTGCGGGCATTCGCTGCCATTTGTGCCAGAGTCCGATTTTGGGCCGCTGGCCTCGATGCAAGTTAGAATTTGTGATGCAATTTCACAACAAAAACGTATATGCATCTAGTGACACCGGGTGGAAAACTCTGCTCCGCCGATCTTGCCGACCGGCAGGTCCAATGAGAAGCTTAAACTCATTCGACTGAAATGAAGGAGCAAATAACCAATGGCCTATTCCGAGATTGACCAAAGCAGTTCGGATCACTTGATCGCTGTATTCGAAGAGGAGCGCGAAGTCGAATATGGCGGAGAGCGCTATTTGGTGCGCGATAATGGCGCTGTCTTTCGCTACAATCAATTTCGGAAACGGGCGCGTCCACTTGATAAAAAATGGACATTTGGCCGACAGTCTCCGTCAACTGGCTACAAACATATCGCTGGTGTTCCTGTCCACCGCATTGTTTGTAGCGCCTTCCATAACGCACCTCCTACCGATAATCACGTTGTCGACCACATAGATACAAACCGGGCCAATAACCGGGCCGAAAACCTCCGCTGGGTGACACGGCTGGAAAACGTGCTACTGAACCCGATTTCGATGAGACGCATTGAGTTGGTTTATGGATCTCTCGAGGCTTTCTTCTCCGATCCCACGCGTATCCAGGTCGATAAACAGTTTCCCGACATTTCCTGGATGAGGGCTGTATCGAAGGATGAAGCTTTGCGCGCCAAAGAACGTCTGAAGAAATGGGCGGAAAGTGAATCCGTACCGAGAGGCGGCGCTCTAGGAGAATGGCTCTATGGCAACCGCGATCGGGCCAGAATCGAGCCTGAAACGGAAGAATTTGAGTCACTTACCCCCTCAGTTATTCAGGTAAAATGGAAGACACCGACAGAATACCCATGTTGCCCGCGTGAGGTTGGCCTGAAAGCACTCCAGACATACGCGGAAAACCTGACCTTTGGCACCGTTTTCTCTACGAATCAATACGGTCAATCGCTCGTCGTCGATAAGTCGTTTTCAGGCTCCGACCTAGTCGTTCTGACACGCAATATTGATAGTGTTAAAGATTGGGCAGTCGCTGTTATTTCGATTGGCGGTGAATTCTTTTATCACAAGTCGGAAGGCACCTTTTTCGAGCTTGCAGGGGCCGTAAAAGAATTTTCTGAACTTGCAGGCCAAGAGCACGATATTGGCGAAACTTTTGATGATTATTGCTGAGCAATGTGATGTCGAGCCATCGACTACAACCTTTTGGCTTGGCCACCTGATTCTATGCATCGGACTATTCCCCCCAAGGGAGTAAATGACGATACGTGATCAAAATTCACGTATACAATAATATTGAGCACCAATGGTCGCTTGGCGCGCTTCAAGCCTGCCGCGAACGCATAATTGCAGACTGAATGTTGAAATATCGCGCCTGAGTCTTGTCGAAATCCGTCAGGTGGTACCCAAATTGTCACCCAAAGTCTATTTCATGCGCCTCGGAGCGCGTCGATATTCCCGTATCTATCTGATATATATAAGGAAATTTGGTAGCGGAGGAGGGACTCGAACCCCCGACACCAGGATTATGATTCCCGTGCTCTAACCAACTGAGCTACTCCGCCATAGGCTCGGGCGTCGTAGTCCACAGCCGCTGGTGCGTCAAGTCCGAAAATGGCTATGTGCCCCTTACCGTATCCACCATCAGTTGCACATTCTCCGGATCGGCGTCCGGGGTTATTCCGTGGCCAAGGTTGAATATATGCGGTCCCTTGGAAAATACCTGAACAATCTCGCGGGTGGCATCAATCAATGGTTGGCCGCCTGTGACCATATGCGACGGATCCAGATTACCCTGAACACAGCCGTCAATCTGTACGTTTGCAGCAGCCCAGGCCGCATCCAATCCATTGTCCAAGGCAACACAATCGACCCCCGTCGCTTTGGCAAAGCCAATATTCTTGTCGCCGGCACCCCGGGGAAAGCCAATCACAGGTATGGTTGGGTATTTCGCCTTCAAGGCTGCGGTAATCTCGCGACAAGGCTCCAAAGCATACTTTTCAAAATCGTCGCCTTGCAACGATCCGGCCCAACTGTCGAATATCTTCACCACTTCGGCGCCGGCCTCGATTTGTTGCGACAGGTAAAGAATTGTGGCTTTGGTGATACGATCCAATAACGCTTCGAACAGGGCTGGATTGGCCTGACGCAAGGCATGCGCCGGTCCCTGGTCAGGGGTGCCGCGCCCGGCGATCATATAGGTGGCAACGGTCCAGGGCGCGCCGGCAAACCCGATCAGGGCGGTATCCCCCGGCAATTCACGCGACAGCAGCCGGACGGTTTCATAAACCGGCGCGGTGGTGTCATGGATCGCATCCGCCGGTTTCAGCCTGGCGAAATCAGCTTCCGAGGTGATGGTTGATAGGCGCGGCCCTTCGCCGGTGACAAACCAAAGATCAGCGCCCAGCGCCTGGGGAACCAGCAGGATATCGGCAAACAGGATCGCCGCGTCAAATCCATAGCGGCGAATCGGTTGCAGGGTGACTTCGGCGGCCAGTTCAGGATTATAGCAAAGCTTCAGGAAATCGCCGGCCTTTTCGCGGGTTGCGCGGTATTCCGGCAAATAACGCCCGGCCTGACGCATCATCCAGATTGGTGGCGTTTCCAGGGTCTCCCCCGCCAATGCGCGCAATATCTTTTTGGTGTTCGCCATGCCTGCCTGCTCCAATGCCTGTTTCTCCCGCTACCGGTCCTGCCTGAGCGGCAATTTGTCAAGCGGTTGGGCGGTTGTCAGGGCAATTTGACCAGATTTAGGCCTTTCGACTTTGCCTAAAGGCACTGCATCAGAAAAGCCGGTGAGGCAGTGTTTACTTTTCAAACGCATTCGCCAGCTTTTCTGATTCAATGTTAAGTCGAAAGGCTATAAGGACCGGGGCATGAACAAATCACTTCCAAATCCCGCCACCCCTTTGAAAATCGGCACGCGCGGCTCTCCTCTGGCACTGGCCCAGGCGTATGAAACCCGTGACCGGTTGGTGGCGGCCTTTGGGCTGGACCCAGCGGCGTTCGAAATTGTGGTGATCAAGACCACCGGCGACCGGGTACAGGACCGGCCATTGAAAGAGATTGGCGGCAAGGGGCTTTTTACCAAAGAGATCGAAGAAGACTTGTTGTCGGGTGCTATCGACATCGCCGTGCATTCGATGAAGGACATGCCGGTGGCACAACCTGATGGCTTGCTTCTGGACACCTACCTGCCGCGCGAGGATGTTCGCGATGCGTTTGTGTCGCCGGGTGTGTCGCGGCTGGGTGATCTGGAACAAGGCGCGGTGGTTGGCACGTCCAGCCTGCGCCGCAGGGCGCAGTTGTTGCACCGGCGTCCAGATCTTCAGGTTGTCGAATTTCGCGGTAACGTACAGACTCGCCTGAAAAAACTGGCGGATGGGGTGGCAAGTTGCACCTTTCTGGCATTGGCCGGGCTGAACCGGCTGGGCATGCGCGATGTCCCGGCCTCTCCGGTGGATACCGACGACATGTTGCCTGCCGTGGCCCAAGGCGCGATTGGGATTGAGCGGCGCGAGGATGATACCCGCATGGCCGACATGCTGGCCGCCCTGCACGACACAGCCACCGGCCAACGGCTGGCGGCTGAACGCGCGTTCTTAACGGCGTTGGACGGCTCTTGCGAAACCCCAATTGCCGGGCTGGCCGAACTGGACGGGGGCCAATTGCGACTGCGCGGTCAGGTGCTGCGGCCCGATGGTTCCGAGGCGATTGGCGACGATCAAACCTGCGCAATCGAGGATGGTGCTGCATTGGGCCGGGACATGGCACAAAAGCTGTTGGCACAGGCCGGGCCGGGGTTTTTCGACTGGCGGGGGTGACAAGTTTCTGGCCTGCGTGGGTTTTCACCCACCCTACGGATGAAAGATGACGTTGCGCTTTGATTGACAGATTAGCCCGATGTCGGCGACACTTTGCATGAAAGGTGGCGCGCCATGACCCCCGGAAAATCCTATCTGAATACTGAGGAAATTCGCCCGCTGGCCGAGCGGTCCGACCTTATGGGGTTCTGGCTGGTCCTGCACTGCTGGGGCGTTATCTCGCTTTCTGTTGCATTGTTCGCTCTCTGGCCCAATCCGGTGACGTTTATGCTGGCCGTGCTGATCATCGGATCGCGCCAGTTGGGACTGGCGATCCTGATGCACGAGGCTGCACATAATGCCTTGTTCAAATCCCGGGGCCTGAATGACTTCTTTGGCGAATGGCTGTGCGGGCGGCCCATTCTGGCCGAACTTGCCGCCTATCGCCATTACCACCTGACCCACCACCGGTTCACCCAAACCGACAAAGACCCCGATTTGGTTCTGTCTTCCAAGTTCCCCACCACGCGCGCCTCGCTCAAACGCAAATTCACCCGCGACCTGACCGGCCAAACCGGCGTCAAACAACTTATCGCCCAAATCATGATGTCAGTCCGTCTGGGCGGCGACGATGACGCGACAAAGGCCGCGTCGTCCGATTTTGCCCAATCGTTCAAGGCGCGCGACCTGTGGAAATCCCTGCCGGTGCTGATTGGTATCATCGTCGTGATGGGTCTGATCGGTGATTGGTGGTGGGGGCTGGCGTTCTGGTTGCTGCCCTACCTGACCTGGTTCCAATTTGTTCTGAGGGTGCGCAATATCGCTGAACATGGCGCCACCGAACAGTCACAAAACCCGTTACAGAATGTCCGGACAACGCTTGCCGGGCCGCTCGCCCGGCTATTGGTCGCGCCGTATTGGGTGAACTATCATCTTGAACACCACATGGTCATGCATGTGCCCTGCTGGCGGCTGGCAGACATGCACAAGGCCCTGATGGACAAGGGGTTGGGGACAGAAATGCGCATTGCCGACAGCTATCAAACGGCACTTGTCGAAGCTGGCTGGCGAACGTCCTGAAATTCTGGCCTGTATTATCCAGTAGGATGGGTTTTCAACCCATCACTCGCCCCACAAATGTAACGACAAAGATGGGTTGAAAACCCATCCTACGGGCAATTGAAAAGTCCTCAATTGGGCGACGCCGCGTGTATTATCCAGCCAACCCCGTACTGCCCACTTCAAGGAACTTTTGACGTCTTTCCTTGACCAGCTGGGCACCAGACTTGCCCTTAAATTCTTTCAACATCTTTGATATCATCTGACCAACCGCTGCAATCGTGGTCTGACTGTCGCGATGCGCCCCGCCATTGGGTTCGTCGATGACATAATCCGCCACCCCCAACTTGTGCAAATCCTGCGCCGTTAACCGCATCGCCTCGGCCGCTTCGCGGGTCTTTTCCGGGTTCTTCCACAGGATCGACGCGCAACCCTCGGGGCTGATCACCGAATAGACTGAATGCTCCAGCATTGCCAAACGGTTGGCCGTGGCAAAGGCCACCGCCCCGCCCGATCCACCTTCACCGATGATCACACTGATCAGCGGCACTTTGATCGTCAGGCACGCCTCGGTGGTGCGGGCAATTGCCTCGGACTGACCACGCTCTTCGGCGCCTTTGCCCGGATAGGCCCCGGTGGTATCGACCAAGGTGACAACCGGCAGGCCAAAGCGGTCTGCCATCTCCATCAGCCGGATCGCCTTGCGATACCCTTCGGGCCGGGCCATGCCGAAATTGCGCACGATGCGCGACTTGGTGTCATTACCCTTTTCATGGCCGATCACCATCACTGGTTGATCGTTGAACCGTGCCAGCCCACCAATCACCGCCAGATCATCGGCAAAGTTCCGGTCGCCTGCCAGCAGGGTGAAATCGCTGAACAGGGCGTTGATATAATCCATGCAATGCGGCCGCTCAGGATGGCGCGCCACCTGACATTTTCGCCACGGCGTCAGGTTCTTGTAAAGGTCGGTCAGCAGGGCCGCCGCCTTGACATCCAAAGCCGCCGCTTCGTCGGTCACATCCATTTCTTCGCTGGCCCGCGCCAAGGCCCGCAATTCTTCGGCTTTGCCTTCGATCTCGGCCAGCGGTTTTTCGAAGTCCAGGTATTGGGTCATTAGTCTCTCACATCATAGCCTTAAGGATATATGACCCTGTGCCGTTCCAGATGCAACTCGCTACGCGCCGAATTGGCAGATCGCTGGCTTGATAACCTAACAGGCTTGTCGCGTGCTGGTTCGAGTCCTATGGTCGTTGAAACAGAAGAGCAATTTATGCAGATCAGCCGCACCCGCGGGGATACCTGCAAGTTGATGGGAGATGAGTATGAGAACACTTCGTTTGATGTCGATGGCCGCGGTCAGCCTGCTTTGCGCCAGTGTTGCCTTTGCGGCACCGCTGAAACTTACACCTGCAAGCCCACAGCCCGGCGGATTGAAAAGCGGCTTGTCCGTTTCTTACGCCTATGCGACCGAAGATCAGGATTTCAGGTCACTGGCAAATGCGCGTTCGGCCCTTAAGGCCCGTGGGAAAAGGGGCAAACCGCTACGCGGTCTGGATTATCGCGATACCAACCTCGGTGAAAACACCCTGACGTCATCGAAATCCGAGCAGGTGGCCGCGTCAGTCAATGGATACATCCGTTTTGACAGTCCGGGCGTATACACCCTGGACTTCTTCACCAATGATGGCCTGCTTGCTACGATTGGCGGACAACAGGTTGGCAAATTCGATGGGCGTCAAACCTGTGATTCTACTTTCTCAACTGAAGTAGAAGTCCCCTCGGCCGGGTGGTACAAATTCAACGCGCTCTATTTCAACCGGCTGAACACATCCTGCCTGATGATGCGCTGGGCCGCCAAAGGTGGTGCGATGAAATGGGTGCCAAACAACGTGTTCGGTCGCAAATAACCCAACCCGATCTTCAACTTGCTTATTTAAGTTCCGTCCCGTTACCCGTCAGGGTCTGCTTGCAGGCCCGAGAGGGGAGGCACGCTGGAAGTAGTGCCTCCCTCTTGGATTACCCGGCAATCAGTTCAGACTGGCGCACAATCACTTCGGCCTGTTTGATCGAAGCGATATCCACCAGCCGACCCTTATAGACCGTCGCCCCTTCGCCTTTGGCTTTGGCCGCTTCCATTGCCGCCAGAATCTCGCGCGCTTCGGCAACCTGTTCGTCGGACGGGGTAAACACCTCATTGGCGATTGCGATCTGTTTGGGATGGATCGCCCACTTGCCGACCATGCCCAATGTCGCCGAACGGCGCGCCTGAGCCCGGAAACCTTCATCGTCCGAAAAATCACCAAACGGTCCGTCCACCGGCAGAACGCCGTGGGTGCGACAGGCCGCAACGATGGCCGTTTGTGCCCAGTGCCACGGATCGGACCAATGTTTCTGACCCTCGTGCAACATATAGTAATTCGCTTGCGTACCGCCAATGCCGGTGGTCTGCATGCCCATCGACGCGGCAAAATCCGCAGCCCCCAGCGACATCGCCGCCATCCGGGGCGAGGCGGCGGCGATCTCTTCCACATGGGCGATGCCGGCCGCACTTTCGATAATCACTTCAAAGTCGATGCGTTTGCTGCGGCCCTTGGCAGTTTCAATTGCCGTCACCAAAGCGTCCACCGCATAGATATCCGCGCCGCAGCCCACCTTGGGGATCATGATCTGGTCAAGCCGTTCGCCCGCCTGTTCCAACAAGTCCACCACGTCGCGATACCAATACGGGGTGTCCAGCCCGTTGATCCGCACGGACAGGGTTTTGTCACCCCATTCGACGTCTGAAATCGCCGCAATCACGTTGGCCCGCGCGCTGTCCTTGTCTGACGGTGCCACCGAATCCTCAAGGTCCAGATTGATCACATCTGCCGCACTTGCCGCCATCTTTTCAAAAATCGCCGGGCGGGATCCCGGGCCGAACAACTGGCAACGGTTGGGGCGGGACGGGGCGGCAGGCTGAAGGCGGAAGCTCATGAGATGCGATCTTTCGGGTAAGGATATTGCGGGTTTCTGGGTTCAGGAGGTATTAAATTGCGCGATGGCGTGCAAGGTCTATTGTGCAGATGCAGCAATCAGAGACTCATCTGATTTTCGGCGGAGAATCGCGCGCAAGTCCTCCCGTCTTTTCCAAATGTAGTGCAAGAAACGTTCCTTTGCTCTCTCTTTTGTCGAATAATCTTGTGAATATCCTTGGTATTTCGGCAGTAAATGCGAAGCACTGTTACCTCGGCCGCCCTAAATTGGGTCTGAATAAGCCAGAGTCTGCCAGGGAAGGCCCCACACAATGATTGAAACCCCGTATCTGTTGTTTCTGGGCGATGCGCCTGACCAACTTGCCGCGAAAGTGGCGCAAGGCATTGCCGATTGGCGCCCTGACAATTCTGTCGGTCAGTTTCGTCTGCCGGGCTGTGGCGCGGATGTCGGACTGGGCGACATGACGCTGGAACAGGCGAAAGAGGCCGGGGCCAGAACCCTGGTGATTGGTGTAGCCAATCGCGGTGGGATGATCTCTCAGGCGTGGAAAGACGTCCTGCTCCAAGCGCTTGAGATGGGTTTTGATCTGGCGTCCGGCCTGCATAACCTGTTGCGGGACGAGCGTGATCTGGTGGCAGCGGCGCAGATGTTTGGCGGGACGTTGCATGATGTGCGGGTGCCAACGGATGCTTATCCGATTGCCAACGGCGTGAAACGTACCGGCAAGCGGGTGCTGGCGGTGGGCACGGATTGTTCGGTGGGCAAGATGTATACCGCATTGGCGCTGGATGAGGCGATGCAGCGTAAGAGCATGAAAAGCACGTTTCGCGCGACCGGCCAGACCGGTATTCTGATCACCGGGCACGGGGTGCCTTTGGACGCGGTGATTGCCGACTTTATGGCGGGGTCAGTCGAATATCTGACGCCTGACAATAACGACGATCACTGGGACATCATCGAGGGTCAGGGCAGTCTGTTTCACGTGTCTTATTCCGGGGTGACCATGGCGTTGATCCATGGTGGTCAGCCAGATGCGCTGATCCTGAGCCATGAGCCAACGCGCGCGCATATGCGCGGGCTGCCGGGGTATACCTTGCCGACGCTGGAAGTTTTGCGGGATACGGCGTTGCCTTTGGCCAGAGTGGCCAACCCCGCCTGTGAGGTGGTTGGCATTACGGTCAATACGCAGCATATGTCTGAGGACGAGGCGCTGGCATATCTGGCAGAGCTTGAGGCAAGCATGGGATTGCCAGCGGTTGATCCGTTCCGTCAAGGGGCAGACCGGTTGGCGGACGCCTTGGCGGCTTTGTAGGCAGGCAGCGATTGTCGGCAGTGCGGGAGCCTCCCCTCTCGGGCCTGCAAGCAGGCCTTGCCGGGCAACGGGACGGGAGTTTATTTAGCAAAATGAAGGAGCAAGTGCGTGCAGATTGAGACTACGCGCGATGTGTTTAAACTGGCGCAGGTGTTTACCATTTCAAGGGGGTCGCGGACCGAGGCGAAGGTTCTGACCGTTCGTATTGCGGATGGTGGTGTTCAGGGCTGGGGCGAATGTGTGCCTTATGCACGATATGGCGAGACGATGGAGTCGGTTGAGGCTGAGATCATGGGCTTGCCAGAAGAGTTTGACCGGGTGTCGCTGATGGACCTGTTGCCCGCCGGAGCGGCACGCAATGCAGTGGATTGCGCGTTGTGGGACTTTGAGGCGAAACAGGCGGGCAAGCGGGTTTGGCAGTTGGCTGGGCTGTCAAAGCCAGGGCCGGAGATAACCGCCTATACGCTGTCGCTGGATACGCCTTCGAAAATGCAGGCACAGGCGGCGAAACATAGTTTTCGCCCGTTGTTGAAGATCAAACTGGGTACGCCCGATGATATGGCCCGTTTGGAGGCCGTTCGCGCCGGGGCACCCGAGGCCACGATCATCGTTGATGCCAATGAAGGCTGGTCACCCGAAGTCTATACCGACCTGGCCCCGCATCTGTTGCGTCTGGGCGTGGCCCTGGTGGAACAACCCTTGCCTGCCGGACAGGATGACGCGCTGATTGACATGCAACGCCCAGTACCGGTTTGCGCCGATGAAAGCTGCCATGACCGGGCCAGTCTGGCTGGTTTGCGCGGCAAATACGATGTGATCAACATCAAGCTCGACAAGACTGGCGGGCTAACCGAAGCGTTGAAACTGCGCGATGCAGCGGTGGCCGAAGGCTATGGCGTGATGGTCGGCTGCATGGTGGGGTCTTCCCTGGCGATGGCCCCGGCGACATTGGTGGCGCAAGGGGCTATGATTGTTGATCTTGACGGGCCTTTGCTGTTGGCCGAAGACCGTGACACCCCGTTGACATTTGACAGCTTGGGCGTGCATCCACCTCAAGCAACCCTCTGGGGATAGGAGAAACTCATGCGGACAGTTTATATCAACGGTGAATACCTGCCCGAAGATCAGGGCAAGATTTCGATCTTTGACCGTGGCTTCCTGATGGCCGATGCGGTTTATGAGGTCACGTCCGTTCTGGACGGCAAACTAATTGATTTTCCCGGCCATTGTGCGCGACTGGCACGATCTCTGAGTGAATTAGACATGGCCAACCCGGTCACAGATGATGCATTGCTGGAAATCCACCGTCAACTGGTCACCCACAACGACATCGACCAAGGGCTGGTCTACCTTCAGGTCACCCGCGGCAACCCCGGTGACCGCGATTTCGTCTTTCCCGACCCGGATGAAACCCCGTCCACTATTGTCCTGTTCACCCAGAATAAGCCCGGTTTGGGTGGTGATACGGCCGCCCGAAAAGGCAACAAAGTGATCTCGATCGACGATATCCGCTGGGGGCGACGCGATATCAAAACGGTGCAACTGCTGTACCCGTCGATGGGCAAGATGATGGCGAAAAAGGCCGGTGCAGATGATGCCTGGCTGGTCGAAGACGGGTTTGTCACCGAAGGCACGTCCAACAACGCCTATATCGTCAAAGGCAACAAGATCATCACCCGCGCCCTGAGCAGCGACATCCTGCATGGCATCACCCGCGCCGCCGTTCTGCGGTTCGCGCGCGAGGCGCAGATGGACGTTGAGGAACGCAGTTTCACCATCGACGAGGCCAAGCAGGCGGACGAGGCATTCACCACTTCGGCCAGTGCCTTTGTCATGCCGGTGGTCGAGATTGATGGGGTGCAACTGGGTGATGGAAAAGGCGGGCCACTGGCGCTTCGACTGCGTGAGATTTATCTGGACGAAAGCCGCAAGGTGGCAGTTTAACAAAGTTATGGGCCCCAATGTCATCTGATCTGGATATCCAACGGCTCCGTGCCGAAACCCCCGGCCTGAAAAACGTCACCCACTTATTGGCATGCGGATCGGCGCTGATGCCCGAGTGCGTCATTGACGCGGTGGTGAACCATATCAGGTTGGAAGGCGAAATTGGCGGCTATGAGGCGCACGCCAGACAGAACGATCTGCTTGAACGGGTGTACGATAGTGTGGCGCGCCACATCGGTGCAAAACCACGGGAAATTGCCCTGCTGGAAAATGCCACGGTCGCCTGGTGCCATGCCTTTTATGCGCTGCCGTTAAAACCCGGCTCGCGTATCCTTACTTGCGAGGCGGAATATGCCGCCAACTATGTCGCGTTCCTGCAACGCGCCAAACGCGACGATCTGAAGATCGA
>DAOUQK010000142.1 GCA_030625695.1 Paracoccaceae bacterium
GAACCCAGCAGCAAATCTTGCATGCCCGGACGGTGCGACGCAATGATGATAAGGTCAGGTTTGTTTGTCTCGGTCCAGTCCAGAATGGTCCGCCCCGAATGACCCTCGACCACCACCCCGGTTGCATGCGGCAGTTCCTTGGCCAGTTGATCCAACTCGGCCTGAATCGCCGTGCGGGCCTGAGCCAGGTAATCTGGTGGCATATAAGAAATCGCATATCCGGGAATATGTTCAACCACATGCAGCAAAGTGATCTGCGCCTTGGGCGCGGCCAGCAGTCGGGCCAATTTCAAAGGCGCGGACACATCGCGCTGGGAATCAAAGGATATCGGCACAAGTATGTTGTGATACATTTTACTTCTCTCCTCTCAGATGAGCCTGAATTTGCGCATGAAAGAATGTCGCCCGCCTTGATCCAAATCAGACGTTCAGTCGAAACTCGCCGCCACGTCGTACATCACCGGCTCAAAACTCCGGCACAAATCGTGGATCACACGATTGCGCTTACGCATCTCGTCACTGCGCAACATCGCCTGAAAATCTTCGCGGCGTTGCCACTGTGAATAATTGGCGATCCGGGTCTGCGCGTCATTCACATGCAGCCCCGACGCAATGAAACCGGGTTGCTTCGAGATGAAGCTGGTATAGGCATCGGTCAGCGCGTCTAACAGGTCCTGACAGGTGCCCGGCGTCATCTCGAATGTGGTGATCACGGTCTGAACTGAGGCATCCTGGGAAATTACTGGCATGAGGTTCTCCTTAACTGACACCCTTAGCCTAGCACTTCAAATGGGTTAACCAAAGTGACATCTCACGTGGTTTTCTCAAATTTGGTAACAAAGCGTTAACCAAGCTTTCCGATTGTAAATCCGGGAAGGGTAAAAATGCGGGTTGGTTTAAGGGCCCTGTTATGTTGGGCGTTGTTGTGCTGGCCAATGGCGTGGCCTGCTTTTGCAGGCGCGTGGTTGCGCGACACAGGCACAAAGTTTTTCTCGAATGGCGTCACGTTGCGCAAATCAGGCGGGTTTTTGCGCCCGGAATACAGTTTTTATGGCGAATTCGGGATATCCCCTTATCTGACGCTTGGGCTTGATTTCAATGAATCACAAGGGCCATTGGGGCGGCAATCCGGCCATGCTCTGATGTTCGCGCGGTTTCCGATTGCCCACTCGTGGCAAAATACCAATGTCGTGATTGAATTGGGTCTGGGCGGCAATCATTATCAGGGCAAATGGGACGCGATGGTCAAATCCACCCTGTCCGTCGGGCGCGGGTTTTCATCGCGCTGGGGCAATGGCTGGATCAACGTCGATACAAGCCTGGAGATGCGCCGCCCGGCCAGCAAACCAGCCTTTAAACTGGACGCAACAATTGGCTTGTCTGAAGGCATGCGGTTTCGCCCAATGCTGCAAATTGAAACCACCTATATCGCGGGCAAACCGCTGATCTGGTCGGTGATCCCCAGCGTAATGGTCGACGGACTCAACAATCAAACCTGGGTGGTCGGGATTGAGCGTAAAACATCGGGCCAGTCGACTCTGGGGATACGGTTCGGCCTTTGGCGTAAGTTTTGACACGAACTCTGTTGGAAAAAAGGTCGCGCATCCCTGCACGACCTCCTCTTTTCCAAACTCTGTGACGCCAGAACCTATTTGTCGATCCGAATGCTAAGCGACACCTCGCCCTTTACGGCCTCTTCCCAGACCAGCCGGATATTGTCATTGTTTGCTCCGTGTTCAAGTTGGACATAAGGCATGGTGTAAACCGTACTGCCCGCCCCATTGGTGATCTTGTCCAACGCCACAATCCCGTCAACACCGCGTGCACGCCCGCCAAACGGCAATTCGCCATCGGTTTGAACATCCCAATTCTTGGCTGTGGACCCTTCAGTATGGCGAACCCGCAATGGATTAAACACCTGCGCACTGATGCCATGAAAGGTATTGCCCGCAAACGTGACATTCTTGGATCTGGTAAAGTCCAGATCGGCAAAGCTGGTATCAACCCGCTCTGCCCGGTCAATGTTGCCGTTAATGGACCGAAACCGATTGTCCGTCACACTTAGCCCGTTCAGGAAATGGTTCGCACCATGCGGTTTAATGACAATATAGCTGAACCAGGGCGCCACATCCCCCGACAAAAAGATGTTGTCGGCAATGCTCATGGCACTGAACGAAAAGCCGCCGGTACTTGTCGGCGTCGGGTCCTGTTCGTTGGTCCATTCGATATGGGAATTATCGATGTAGTTGTTGGAAATGGTCGTACTGGTATAGGTGCCGACAATGATCAGACACGCCGACCGCACGCCATTGGTCACCGCATCTCCCTGAAACAAATGGTTGCCCAGAATCATGCTGTTTTCGCCCGCCAACAAGGCAAAATGCAAAAACCTGGTGGCACGGTTATAGCGCAGCTTGACGTCATTGGCGTTGGTATTCATCGCAATGGTGATCCGGTCGGAAACATCAAGCGCGTCTTCAGCCGACAAGAACTGACATTGATCAATCAGCATCCCCTGACACCCGCCCCCGATCGAAGTGATCCCCCGATTCATCGGCCGCGAAATAAAACAATCCCTCAGATTAAAGGTAATGCCAGAGGGCGCCAGACGAATTGCACTACAACGGTTGTTGCACTGAAACTCTATATCCGACATGCCGAATTTACTCAGCTGGCTGAAGCCGCTGAAATCCAACATGTATTTAAACAACCGAAATTTAAAGTTCTGCGTCCCGTCAGCATCATAAAGTGGGGCATTTAACGTAATCTTACCCGCGCCAACATTTTTGGATCGCACATAAATCTCTCGCCCGACACCGTTACCTTCGACCAGGGCCCCCACCGGAATATTGGCGATATTCGCCACATTGCTAAGGGTGCGGGAATCCGATGGGTCATAGGTCGCGACCGAATTGAAAACCTCGGTATCCCAGGCCGATGAACTGCTGGCCTCTAACTGGCCATTGCGGATCACCCGGCGGGTGGCATAGCTGGATTTGTTAGGCACCGCCGCCTGCATGTCAATCGGTGCGGTTATGGCAATCTTGCGGCCCCCCAGATCAAGAGATTCATGGTCAGAGTTGTTCAGCAAGGCCTGAAACGCCTTCTTAAAGGCCAGTTCTTCATCTCCAAACGCCGCAAAGTAGTTGGGAAAATCGAAGTTCTTGGTCAGCAAAAGCATCTTGTCGGCGGGCATATTGACCGTGCCTTCAAACGTCACAGGTGACACAAACGTCACCGTGTCGCTAAGGTGATAATCGCCCGTCGGCACCAGAACCCGGCGCCCGTTTGCCGCATCATCCGCCGCATTAAACGCCGCTTTATTGTCGGTTGTGCCATCACCCACAGCGCCATAATCACGCACATCCACAAGGCTCAGCATATCGCGCAGATAGATGCTGGTGATGTCGATAACCTCAATATCATCAACCCGCACAACACCGCCCGTCGCCCCGATCAGATCAATCCCGAAATGACCATACAGCGCCTCGGTGCCCCAGGGCATATCGACCCCGCCGCGCGTGCCCGCCCCGACAATACCGGTGATTTCCACAACCTCGCCATATGTGGTCAGCGTGGTTGACGCGACCACTTCGGTCACCCCGCCAACATGCGCGCCACCCGCTCCACCGGCCCAGGCCGCGATCCGCACGGCTGGCAGGTTGCCAGAGATCGCCTTAATGCGCGCCTTGATCTGTAAATAACAGCCCGGCAACAAAGGCGTGTCGCCCATATAGCGCAGTTTTTGTGTTGAAACGGTCTTTTGCAGTTCCAGACAGCTGCCAAAATCCGGGTCCGATGCCACCAGAACCGCATTGGCCGCCCCATCATAGGTGTCCGACCCCGGTGTGCCATTCTGGCTTGACCAGACATCCAGCCCGTCTTCGAACGCAGGCGGCATAAGCAGAACGCCATCGGTGATTGCCTTGTTCATGTAAGATCCCTTTCCAAAAATCCGCCCGCAGGCAGAACTGCCATGACGCGCTTAAACCCCCGTAATCCGGGGGCTACCCGGACACGGGCCAAGGGAATATTCAAAAAGGGTTAAAAGCCTCTCACAGCACCGTTACGGTGGGGGATTTCAGGCCCTCAGACCAGAGGCAGAGGCACCCTGTACCCCGTTGATTTTATGTCGGAATTCAAGATCAATCATTTAGTAACCCAATAGGTGCGCCTTACCTTGCGCATCGATGGTCATCACCCTCTGGAGCATCCGCCTCTCCACCTCACGCAGCTCCGGAAACTTCAATTGCTCGGGTCGCCCCCCCCCGAAAGCCCCGTCGCACGATCGACATTCATCAAAAACCCGGCCACGCAGCCACTCACGGACAGAGCCCAGGGGGGGGCAATATGCCCTCCACCCCCTAAACCTAAACCAACTCTCCCGCCAACGCCCGATCAATAAGCGTCACAGTTTCCTCGACCCCATAAAGCGCAATGAACCCGCCAAACCTTGGCCCTTGGGACGCCCCCAGCAACACCTCATAAAGTGCTGTGAACCACCCGCGCATCGGATCAAACCGTTCCCGCCCAACGGTATAGACCAGCGATTGCAACGCCTCATCCTCCGCCGGTCCCTCCCAGGCCACCAACCCGTCCCGCAACGCCTCCAACGCCTCGCGTTCAACATCATTTGGAGCACGACACGCCCTTGTCGGTTTGACAAAGTCGTTGAAATACCGAACCGCAAACCCCGCTGCATTATCCAGATCAGGATGGCTCTCGGGCGCCGCATCCGGCGCATAACGGCGGATGAACCCCCAGAGCTGCTCTTTATCCTCGGCCCCCGAAACCGACGCCAGGTTCAGCAACATCGCGAACGGCACCACCATATTGGACACCGGAACATCAGCCCCGTGAATATGAAACACCGGATTGTTCAGCCGCGCCTTGGTGTCCTGCCCGGCATAAGCACGCAATTGCTGATGATATTCATCCACCGCCTTGGGGATCACATCAAAATACATCCGCTTGGCTGTCTTGGGCTTAAGATACATGAAATACGACAGGCTTTCGGCACTGGCATAGGTCAGCCATTGATCAATCGACACGCCATTACCGCTGGTCTTGGAAATCTTCTGGCCGTTCTCATCCAAAAACAACTCATAGGTAAAGTGCGCAGGCGCAGGTGCGCCCAGAATCCGGCAAATACTGTCATAAATCGGCGTATTTGTACTGTGATCCTTACCGTACATCTCAAAATCGACGCCCAATGCGGCCCAGCGCGCGCCAAAATCCGGCTTCCATTGCAGCTTAACATTGCCGCCCGTCACCGGCAGCGTCCATTCACGACCCGTTTCATCATCAAAGGTAATCGTGCCATCCCCAGCGTTCACCTGCTTCATCGGCACATATAATACCCGCCCCGTTTCGGGATGGATCGGCAGGAATATCGAATAGGTCTGACGCCGTTCCTCACGCAACGACTTCAGCATCACCGCCATCACGTCGTCATAGCGTTCAACCGCCCGCAACAGCACCTCATCAAACTGGCCTGACTGGTAATATTCGGTCGAACTGATGAACTCATACTCAAACCCGAACGTATCCAGAAACCGCCGCAACATCGCGTTGTTATGATCCCCAAAACTTTCATGTGTGCCAAACGGGTCGGGCACCGACGTCAAAGGCAGTTGCAAATGCGCCTGCATCGCCTCCGGGTTGGGCACATTCCCCGGCACCTTGCGCATCCCGTCCAGATCGTCCGAGAAACAAATCAACCGCGTTGGAATATCCGAGATCACCTCAAACGCCCGCCGTACCATCGTTGTACGCGCAACTTCGCCAAACGTGCCGATATGCGGCAGGCCAGACGGGCCGTACCCCGTCTCAAACAGCACATAGCCCTTCTCGGGCGGCGCTTTGGCAAACCGTTTCGCCAGCTTCCTTGCCTCTTCAAAAGGCCAGGCTTTTGACGTTAACGCCAGCTCACGCAACTCAGACATATTATTCTCCGTTCAGGGGGGATTCCTGTGCAACAGGCCGCTACCTATTGTGCTGACCGCCTATCGTCAATATTCTGCACTGCAGACGCCCCATTCAGGCCCTAAGAAGGATTATGCTTATGCCCCAGACCGACCCAAAACTGCTCAGCCCCCAGGATTGCCTGGTCGCCCTGATGATCGCTGTTTCGGCCTCGGATGAAAACATCCGCACGGCGGAGCTGGTAAAAATCCAGTCCGCGGTCAACATGTTGCCGGTTTTTGCCGAATTCGACACCACCCGCCTGACCCACATGTCGCAACTGGTGTTCGGACTGTTCGAGCAGGAAGACGGCCTTGACGCCCTGTTCGGCCTGCTGCGCGATAACCTTCCTGAACGGCTTTATGAAACCGCCTATGCGTTGGCCTGTGACGTGGCGGCAGCAGACGGTGCCCTTGTCGAATCGGAACTGCGCCTGCTGGAAGAAATCCGTTATGAGCTCAACATCGACCGCCTGCACGCCGCCGCCATCGAACGTGGCGCAAGGGCGCGCCACCTGACGTGAACGACGGCCAAACGCGTTTGCCTGACGTCGTCCGATAAAACCCGCGAAGACGCCCGATAGGGCGGATGAGCGCCCCTCAACTGCCGTAAAGCGCGCCCCACCGTTCAATCAGTTTTTGCTGCAACTGCTTGGACCGCTTGTTCCAACCCCGCGCGCCTTGTGGCCTTTCTCGGTCCGACCGCTTGATCCGCGCCCGTGTCTTGGTGTCAGCAATAAAGATCGCAAACGCCATCTCGGTTCCGTCCTTGCCGGTCATGAAGCCCGCCAAAGCAGACACAAAATTCAGCGTGCCGGTCTTGGCATTCACTTTTATTGGATGCCCCTTCAATACCCGCCCGCCAGAATCCCGCATGGCAATCGGCTTTAACAGTGGTCGCAAAATCCCGGTCTTGCGCACCTGCACCAATGCCCCGACCAAATCCTGCACCGTCATCCTTGACGCATCGCCAAGCCCCGAATGATCCACCATCTTTGTCCCCGTCATGCGGTATTTCCGTGCCGCCCAACGGCTCATCTCACCCGCCGACGCCTTCAACGACCCCGGTCTGGCACCGCGCGCCGCACTTGCCGTCAACCCAACCATCTCTGCCGTCAGATTGTTGGAAAACTTCAGCATGCCTTTGAGAATGACCTTCAACGCCAAACTTTGCTGCGTTACCAATACCTGCCCGCCACGGGTAAGGCTGCCCACCACCTTTGGCTTGCCCAATACAATCCCGTGCGACCGGGCCATGGTGCGAAACACATCGCCCACATATTCCGCAGGCTTCCTTACCGGCAACCAGCGCGACCCATCTTTGCCCAGCGCCGAAATCGCCACGCTCCATTGGTCGCGGCCTTGTTTGTCGGCATAGGTGTAAACCGGTAAATCGCGCTTCACCACGCGCATCGTCGCCATTGCCACCACGGGCCGGTATTTGTCAGTCCGCGCGTCCATGGTTACGCCATAGCCATTGGACCCACGCTTCCACTGAAAATACACCCGGTTATAATTCAACGCGATGCCCGAGATGGCCGGGCTGTATCCCAAATGATCCGGCTGTTCATGGTCGATAGAACGGATATACGGCAACGCCCCGTCGAATACCCGGAACCCCCCGCGTACCTCGCGGATACCCGCCTTTTTAAGCTTACCGGCCATGACCGCCAAACTATCTGTGCTCAGGGTCGGATCACCCCCGCCGGCCAGAATCAAATCCCCGTGCAGAACCCCATTCTTCACCGACCCGGTTGCAATCAACCGCGTCTGAAACCGATACTCCGGCCCCAAAACATCCAGCGCATATAACGTGGTCAGCGCCTTGGCCACGCTGGCAGGCGGCAGACCAACGTTGCCCTTCACCGCCTCAAGCCTAAGACCGGTCTTAACGTCCGCCACCGCACAGGCTACATCGCCCTGTATCCCGGCGGCTGCAATCAACGCCTCGGCACCGCCCTTGGCGACAACCTTGCGCGTGGCTACAGAACCAGCCCCGGACCCGGCGCGCATAAGCGGGCGCAATGACGTCTTGGGGGCGTCGGCGCGCGCAGCACCCGCCACCGTAAAGGCGGCCAAACCTGAGACAAATATCCGACGTGTTAACATACCAAACATGCTGGCACTTAAAGCTTAGCTTGGTTGCCTAAACAAGCGCGAGTAGCTGGGAATTTTCCGCGCGTGGCCGCAAAAACGGGTATTTTTCCAACCGGCTCGACGGCATTCCTAGCCACCCCGCCTACCACTCTCCGGCATCACGAATCGCACTTGAAGACAGATCAACCATCGCCACATTGACAAAACACCAGGCGGGCGGCGTGGCCCTGGCCAGCAATTGGCTCTCTCGCCCGGCAATGCGAAACTGTCGATATATCCTTGCCGCTGGCGACATCCGCGCCGATATCCTTTGTCCGGGCCGTGCCAGCACACCCACCGGCACCCGCTCCATAATCGACCGCCAATCTTGCCACAAATGTAACTGCGCCAGATTATCCGCCCCCATCAGCCAGACAAACTGCACCCCCGGATAGACCGTTTGCA
>DAOUQK010000276.1 GCA_030625695.1 Paracoccaceae bacterium
GGCGCGCTTGGAATCGTCAAGGGCATCGAATCGATGAACATCAACGGCGATACGGTCTCGATCACACTGACCGGTTCCAATGCTGATTTCCCTTATCTGATGGCCGACTATCACCTGGCAATTCAACCGGGCGGCGGCAAGGACGATCCCTCGGCGGGCATTGGTACTGGCCCTTATGCAGTCGAAGTCAACGAACCCGGCGTTCGTACCGCATACAAGAAATTCGCCAATGACTGGGACGAAACGCGCGGCCATGCCGATTCAGTCGAAGTTCTGATCATCAACGATGCCACCGCCCGGACGGCGGCGCTGCAATCGGGTCAGGTTCAGTTCATCAACCGGGTTGATCCCAAGGTTGCCAAGCTGTTGGACCGCGCGCCGGGCCTGTCGGTCAAGAACGTATCCGGGCCGGGTCACTATGTGTTCATCATGCGGGTTGAAACGGCCCCGTTTGATAACAATGAACTGCGATTGGCGCTGAAATATGCGATTAACCGGCAGGAAATGGTCGACAAGATTCTGCGTGGCTATGGCGGTGTCGGCAATGACTTCCCGATCAACGGGGCCTATCCGTTGTTTGACGGTGACATTCCGCAGCGGACTTATGATGCGGCAAAAGCGGCCGAGCATTACAAGAAGTCCGGCCATGACGGTTCGCCGATCATCCTGCGCACTGCCGAAGGTGCCTTTCCGGGCGCTGTCGACGCTGCAGCATTGTTCCAGCAATCGGCACAAGCCGCCGGTATTCCGCTGGAAATCAAACGCGAGCCTGATGACGGTTACTGGTCGGAAGTGTGGAACAAACAGCCGTTCTGCGCCTCGTACTGGGGTGGACGTCCGGTTCAGGACCAGATGTATACGACCGCCTATCTGTCGACTGCGGACTGGAACGATACCGAGTTCAAGCGCCCGGATTTCGACGCCCTTCTGCTGGCCGGCAAGGCCGAGCTTGATCAAGCCAAACGTAAGGCGATCTATACCGAGATGGCCTATATGGTGCGCGACGAAGGTGGCCTGATCCTGCCGATGTTCAACGATTTCGTTGATGCGGTCAGCGACAATGTCGGTGGCTACGTGGACACTCCGTTGGGTGGCCTGATGGACGACCGTGCCCTGGCCAGTTGCTGGCTCAAGGCATAAGAGCCTGTCATGCACCCGATTGTAAAACTTGTTGCTCAGCGCCTTGCGCTGAGCATTGTATTGTTGTTGGCGGCGTCGGTTTTGATCTTTGCAGGAACGATGATCTTGCCCGGCGACGTGGCCCAATCCATTCTTGGTCAGTCTGCCACTGAACAATCCCTCGCTAATCTGCGAGAAGAGCTGGGCCTGAACGAACCTGCTGTCAGTCGCTATTTCAACTGGCTTGGCGGTGTGCTTCAGGGTGATCTGGGCACCGCGCTGACCAATGGCAAAGACATTGCTGAATCGGTTAGTTATCGGCTCAAGAACACGCTGTTTCTGGCGGCCACCGCAGCGATCATCTCGGTCCCACTGGCGATATTTCTTGGCCTTTTGGCGGTGCGCTATCGTGACCGCTGGCCGGACAAGTTGATTTCGGGGGTGACCCTGACGTCCATCTCGATCCCTGAATTTCTTATCGGCTATTTACTGATGTACTTCATCGGCGTGAAACTGGGCATGTTCAGTTCCGTGGCGATGATCAATGACGGCATGACGTTTCTTGAAAAGTTGAATGCGATTGCCCTGCCAGTGATGGTGTTGGTGCTGGTGGTGTTGGCGCATATGATGCGTATGACCCGGGCCGCGATCCTGAACGTGATGCAATCGGCCTATATCGAAACCGCTGAACTGAAAGGGCTTAGCACCTTCAATGTCATCTTTAAACACGCCTTTCCCAACGCCATTTCACCCATCGTAAATGTGGTGATGCTGAACCTCGCCTATCTGGTGGTTGGCGTGGTGGTGATCGAAGTGGTGTTTGTCTACCCGGGTATGGGTCAGTATCTGGTCGACCATGTGACCAAGCGGGATGTGCCGGTGGTACAGGCCTGCGGCATCATCTTTGCCGCCGTCTATATCGGCCTGAATATGATCGCCGACATCGTGTCGATCCTTGCCAATCCACGTCTGAGGCACCCGAAATGAAGAATATACCAATATCCGCAAAGATCGGGTTGTTTTTCACCAGCCTCTATTTCTTCATGGCGATATTTGCCCCCTGGATCGCCCCATACGGCATGGCCGAAGTGGTCGGCGATGTGTGGGAGCCGTCCTCGGGCAAATTCCTGCTGGGCACCGACTCGATTGGCCGCGATCTGCTTAGCCGGATGATCTATGGCGGGCGCACGACGATCTTTATTGCCGTCATGGGCACCATTCTCAGCTTTACCACCGGGGCGATCCTGGGGTTCATTGCCGCCGTATCAGGCGGCTGGGTTGATCAGTTGCTGTCGCGGTTTGTAGATTTGATCATGGCGATCCCGTCGCTAATCTTTGCCCTGGTGGTTCTGTCGGTGATGCCAGTGACAATTCCGGTGCTCATCCTGGTTATGGGCCTGCTGGATTCAACCCGTGTGTTCCGTCTGGCCCGTGCCGTGGCGGTGGACATCGAAGTGATGGATTATGTCGAGGCCGCACGTCTGCGCGGTGAAAAACTCGCCTGGATCATCTTTCGCGAAATCCTGCCCAACGCGCTGTCGCCTTTGGTGGCGGAAATGGGACTGCGGTTCATCTTTATGGTACTGTTTGTATCAACGCTGTCATTCCTTGGCCTTGGCGTGCAACCGCCTCAGGCTGACTGGGGCGGCATTGTGAAAGAGAACAAAGAGGGCATCATCTACGGTGTCTCAGCCGCGTTGATGCCGGCCGTTGCCATTGCCACTCTGGCCATCTCGGTCAATCTGGTGGCCGACTGGGTTCTGAACCGAACCACCTCTTTGAAAGGGGGCCGGGGATGAGCGAATTGCTGGTAAAAGTACGCGGTCTGAAAATTGGCGCGACGGTTTATCCGCCGGGTGAAAAGCCGCATGATATCGAAATCGTCCACGGCGTCGATTTCGATCTGGAAAAGGGCCAGGTGCTGGGGCTGATCGGCGAATCCGGGGCGGGTAAATCCACCATCGGTCTGGCCGCCATGGCATACGGTCGCGGCGGAGTGATGATCACCGGCGGCGAGGTTTGGGTCAACGGGCGTGACATTCTGAAAACCTCCTTAGGGGACGTGCGCAAACTACGCGGCGGCGAGGTGACGTATGTGTCACAATCCGCCGCTGCCTCGTTCAACCCGGCCAAACAGATCATGGAACAGGTGATCGAAGCCGCTGTTTCCCAAGGCAAAATGACGAAACGCGAGGCCGAGGCCAAGGGGGTTGAGTTGTTCCGCAAACTGGGCCTGCCAGACCCGGAAAATATCGGCAAACGTTATCCCCATCAGGTGTCGGGCGGGCAGTTGCAGCGGTGTATGACCGCCCTTGCATTGTGTCCCGAACCGCTTTTGGTGGTATTTGACGAGCCGACCACAGCGTTGGACGTAACAACCCAGATCGACGTTCTGGCCGCCATCAAGGAAGCAATCCGCGATACCGGCGTGGCCGCCCTGTATATCACTCACGATCTGGCGGTGGTGGCGCAAGTCAGCGACCACATCATGGTGCTGCGCCACGGCGAGACGATTGAATACGGCGACACAGATCAGATCATCAACGCACCAAAGGACGACTATACCAAAGCGCTGGTTTCTGTCCGTTCGATCGACCATCAGGAAAAGGTGCCCGGCTCTGAACCTGTGTTGAGTGTCAGCAATGTCACGGCGCGCTATAAGGGCACCAACTTTGACGTGCTAAAAGACATCTCGGTAGAGCTGCACCCGGGCCAGACGTTGGCGGTGGTAGGCGAAAGTGGTTCGGGCAAATCGACGCTTGCAAGGGTGATTACCGGACTGTTGCCGCCAAGTGCGGGCGAGATCACTTTTGGCGGGCGGTCTTTGTCGCCAGCCCTGAAAGGGCGATCCATGGATGACCTGCGTGAGTTGCAGATGATCTATCAGATGGCCGATACGGCGATGAACCCGCGCCAGACCGTTGGCACCATTATTGGCCGACCATTGGAATTCTACTTCGGCTTGCGCGGGGCCGAGAAAAAGCGCCGGATCATGGAGCTTTTGGAAGAGATCGAAATGGCCGACGGCTTTATCGACCGTTATCCTGCCGAGCTTTCAGGCGGTCAGAAACAACGGGTCTGCATCGCCCGCTCGCTCGCGGCAAAACCCAAGATCATCATCTGTGACGAGGTGACTTCGGCGCTTGACCCGCTGGTGGCTGATGGCATCCTGAAGCTGCTGTTGGACCTGCAAAAGCAAGAGGATGTGGCGTATCTTTTCATCACTCACGATCTGGCGACGGTCAAAGCCATCGCCGATTCCATTGCGGTGATGTATCAGGGTGAGGTGGTTCGCTATGGACCGAAATCCGAAGTGTTGGCGCCGCCGTTTGACGACTACACCGATTTGCTGCTGAGTTCCGTGCCTGAGATGCGGCTGGGTTGGCTGGAAGAGGTGATCGCCAACCGCAAGATGGAAAGCGCCGGGAACTAACCGGAGCTGACCTGAACAATGCAAAAGGCGGCATGAAAATGTCGCCTTTCTTATGCGAACCGGGAACAATTACCGACAAATAAATCCGCTCATACCAACGCGCACAAAGATTGACTCGTGTTGTCGTGTGTAAGGCGGGATTTCACTCGGCCGCTCGTCCGGTGGATGGTGGATGGTGGGGTGGTGGATGGTGGATGGTGGGGTGGAACCCCACCCTACGGATCTTTGACAGGGCAATCATTAGGCAATCAGGTATAATCCTTCCCGCGAAAAAGGCATTAGGGCGTGTCGCGTTAAATCGAATTCATATGGCAGGCCGAACGCGTTTGGAGTTCAAACTCTGCCTCGGCCTACCATATGAATACATGAACCCAATAAAACGCGGCAGGCTCTAATCGTAAGGCCACACCCCCTGCCCCAACGCTTCAATCGCCACTGTGATCCGCTCAAAACTGGCGTGCCCACGGGTAGTTGAAGCTCTGGCGCGCAGATAGCCGTGCACCAG
>DAOUQK010000217.1 GCA_030625695.1 Paracoccaceae bacterium
CGCCTGACCAATGCCTTGCGCCAATCCGCCATGCACCTGCCCGTCAACAATCATCGGGTTGACAATATTGCCGAAATCATCCGCCGCCATCATCCGCTCGATGGTGACCTGACCGGTCTCCTTGTCCACCTCAACCTCGCAGGCATAAGCCCCTGCTGGGTAGGTAAAGTTGGCCGGATCATAAAACGCGGTCTCTTCCAATCCCGGCTCAATATCTTCCAGCGGATAGTTATGCGGCACATACGCCGCCAGGGTCACATCGCCCCAGGCCACGGATTTGTCGGTGCCAGCCACGCTGAACGTTCCATCCTTCAGCTCAATATCCGCGTCTGACGCTTCCATCAGATGTGCGGCAATTTTCTTGGCCTTATTGATGATCTTCTCAGTGGCGCGCACCATGGCGGACCCACCCACAGCCAATGACCGCGAGCCATAGGTACCCATGCCCATCGGCACTTTGTCAGTATCGCCATGCACGATCTCGATCATGCTTTCGTCAATGCCGATCATCTCGGCAATCACCTGAGGAAAGGCTGTCTCATGCCCTTGCCCATGGCTGTGCGACCCGGTCATCACAACCAAACCACCCGTGGCATTGACCCGCACCGTGGCGCTTTCATACAGCCCGGCGCGTGCACCCAACTGCCCCACAAGGTTACTCGGCGCAATGCCGCAAGCCTCGATATAGGTGTTCACACCCAACCCACGCAGCTTGCCGTTCTTCTCGCTCTCGGCGCGACGCGCCTCAAAGCCGGCAAAATCCGCCATCTCTTCCAGCTTGTCCATGGTGGCGTTGTAGTCACCTGTGTCATAGGCCACAGCCACCGGCGTTTCATAAGGAAACTCTGTGACAAAGTTCTGACGGCGCAGGGCAATCGGATCGACCCCCAGTTCCATCGCCGCCTTGTCAACCACCCGCTCCAACTGGAACGTCGCTTCCGGGCGACCAGCGCCGCGATACGCATCGACCGGCACCGTATTGGTAAACACAGCCTTGACGTTCACATAAATCAGCGGGGTTTTATAGTTCCCCGCCATCAACGTCCCATGCAACCAGGTCGGAACCGACGGCGCAAAGGTGGACAGATAGGCGCCCATATTGGCATGCGTATCAGTACGTACCGCCAGAAAGTTGTTATCCGCGTCCAGGGCCAATTCAATCTTGGTCACATGATCACGCCCATGCGCGTCGGACATGAACGCCTCGGACCGTGACGACGTCCACTTGACGGCACGGTTACAGGCTTTGGCCGCAAAGGTACAAAACGCCTCTTCCGCATAGTGGAATATCTTGGTGCCAAAGCCACCGCCCACATCCGGGGAAACCACCCGCAGCTTGTGCTCAGGAATGCCCAGCACAAACGCGCCCATCAACAGACGGATCACATGCGGGTTCTGACTGGTGGTATACAGCGTATGATCCCCGGACGAGCGATCATAACAACCAATAGCCACCCTTGGCTCCATCGGATTGGCGATCAACCGGTTGTTGACCAGTTCAAGCGTGGTGACGTGCGCCGCACCCTTAATAGCGGCATCAACCGCATCGCGGTTTTCCTCGACAAAACCCCAGTCATAACAAAGGTTCGAGGTCAGATCGTCATGCACTTTGGGAGAACCGTCAGCCAATCCGGCTTTCATGTTCACGACCGCAGGCAGATCGGTGATATCCAGATCTATCGCCTCCGCCGCATCGCGCGCCTGCTCGGCGGTCTCGGCGACCACGGCCGCCACCATCTCGCCGACATAGCGCACTTTTCCTTCGGCAAGAATGGGGTGTTTCGGCTCTTGCATGGCATTGCCAAACCGGTCGGTTATTTCCCAACCGCAGGGCACGCCGCCCACACCCTCGAAATCGACCGAAGTGAATATTTTCACCACCCCGGGCATCGCTGCCGCCGCAGCGGTATCAATACCGTTGATGGTACCATGCGCCACGTCCGAGCGCAGGAAATGAATATAGGCCTGTCCGGCCATATTCATATCGTCAGTGTAATTGCCGTTTCCCGTCAGAAACCGTACGTCTTCGCGCCGCTTTGGGCTGGCGCCGATGCCATGATCTTTCGGCATTTTATTCCTCCCTGGATGGTGGGTTTTCACCCACCCTACGAATAATCCGTAGGGTGGGTGAAAACCCACGTTTATTTCGATCTACTCAGCCGCGATTGCCACATCCTGACCGGATGCCGCCATAATCGCGCGCACAATGTTGTGATAGCCGGTACAGCGACAGATATTGCCCTCAAGATACTTGCGTATCTCTGCCTCGCTCGGCTTGGGGTTATCCTTCAATAACGTTACCGTACTCATCACCATACCCGGCGTGCAGAACCCGCATTGCAGCCCGTGATGATCCTGAAACGCCTGCTGAACCACACCAAGTGTGCCGTCCTCAGCCGCCTGACCCTCAATCGTCGCCACATCAGCGCCATTCGCTTCGACGGCCAGAATAGTGCAGGATTTTACCGCCGCACCGTTCACATGCACCACGCAAGCGCCACATTGGCTGGTGTCACAGCCAATGTGCGTACCGGTCAGCCCAAGCTGTTCACGCAAGAACGACGACAACAACGTGCGTCCCTCTACGCTGTCGCCAACGGAAACACCGTTCACGACCATTGTGACCTCTGTCATAATATCCTCCCTTATTTTTACTTTTTGCTGAAGATGAGTTAACCATGGTCAAGCCGCCTTGAGAACCCAAAAACGTTTAATACTTCAGGAAGGGGTATTGCGGGGTTGTGGCCGGGTCGGGATTTCCTTGAGAAGGCCCCCTACCCCCATCCCGGCAATGTCTGCGCTGGTCACGTCGATGCCACAAGCCACCCGGGCCAGCACCCAATCAGCGCCGTTCAGGGCTGGTGAGCGGGCACACCCTGGCAGACCAATCACCGGCCTTGCCGCCAACTGTCCCAGAAACAACAGGTTTCCCGGATCAACCGGCATGCCAAACCGTTCCACCTTACCACCTGCGCGGCGCAACGCGGACGGAGCCATATCGTTTGGGTCCGAGGTGGCCGATCCAGTCAGGATCAGCACCATCTCACCTTTGATCTGTTGAATGGCCTCCCCCAGTTCCCCCTCGTCATGGGCCACTTCGCGGGTCTCGGCCAACGTCATGCCCAGCGCCTGCACCCGGCTCGTTATGGCGCGAATACCTTTGTCGTTGGGTGGCCCGCCGACAATGTTACTCACCACCAACCCAACCGTACCAAACACCACGCCCGCCAGCCGCAATGCCGCGCGTGCGGAATCTGCCGCCTGCGCCACGTCCGCGCCCGGCACCGCATAGGCGATGATCTTGATCGTCGCGACCATCCCCCCTGCTGCCATCTGTTGAAACGGCGGCACGGTGGCGATGGTTATCATCGGATGAATGGCGTTGAACCGTTCCAACGCCGCCACATCCAGCACCACCACCCCTGCCGTATCCGCCAGAATATTGACCCGCCCGGTAAAAGGCGCAGCTATCCGCAGCCCCGCCGCCTTTGGGTCCGGCACCAGTGCCCGCGCCAGTCGCTCAGCTGCGTCGTTTTCGTGAATATCCCCGGGGTCAAGCCGGGCCACGGTGATCTGGCCTATCCCGGCCTGCCGAATATGCTGTAAATGATCCTTGGTAAGGATCACCCCCTTGCGCAACCGCCCATTGTCCAGTTTGAGTGAATGCGCCAAAACCGCGCCTAAGGCCGCATCCACATCAACCGGGCCGAACTTCACAGTGCTGAACTTCGCTGGGCTTTCCCGCGCAGAACCGCCGTCATTTCGGCCAGTATAGACAAGGCAATC
This sequence comes from Paracoccaceae bacterium, assembly GCA_030625695.1. Taxonomy (GTDB): domain Bacteria; phylum Pseudomonadota; class Alphaproteobacteria; order Rhodobacterales; family Rhodobacteraceae; genus NVQY01. The sequence continues at coordinate 3,787 of DAOUQK010000217.1, forward strand.
TCGGCCGGGCCGGCCGCACCGATATCAAGACCAACCGGCCCGTGAATCCGGGCGATTTGGGCTGCGTCAAACCCGGCATCCAACATTCGTTCGACACGTTTGGCATGGGTACGTTTCGACCCCAACGCGCCGATATAGAAACAATCGGCATAAAGTGCCGCCATCAAAGCCGGGTCATCCAACTTAGGGTCATGGGTCAGCAATACCATTGCCGTTCGCGCATCCAGACCCAATTCGGCAACCGCCTCGTCCGGCCAATCCTCAAGAATAACTTCGCCCGGGAACCGCGCCTTTGATCCAAACGCCCCGCGCGGATCAATCAATACCGGATCATAGCCGACAATCCGCGCCATCGGCACCAAGCCCTGGGCGATATGCACCGCCCCGACAATGACCAAGCGCAAAGGCGGGTTATAGACGGCCACAAAGGTCTGCTCATCCGCCTCGAACCCTGAACGGTCCATACGCATGCGGTCCTTATAGGCATCGTGGTGCAACCGCCGCACGCCTTCTTCAAGGTTGACCTCATAGGTCAGAGCCACCCGGCCCGCCCGTGCCGCAACCAGCTCGACCAGCAAATCCTCTGGTATCACTTCGCCCACCGGTTCGACCAGCACCCGAATGGTGCCACCACAGGCCAGACCAGACGCAAAGGCATCGTCATCGGAAACGCCGAATTCCAACAACCGGTGTTCGCCCGTCTCCAACGCCTCCAGCGCTTCGGTTACCACAGCACCTTCGACACAGCCGCCGGACACGGACCCCTCCATGCGCCCGTCACCGCCTACCACCAACTGCGCGCCCACCCGTCGCGGGGCGCTGCCCCAAGTTTCAACCACAGTGGCCAATACGGCCCCCTTACCCTCGCGATACCAGCGCAGGGCGGTTTCGGGGATGGCGTCAAATCTGTCTGATTGAGTATTCATGCGCACAGTATGAGCCAGCAAATCGCCGCTGTCTTGCACAAAATGCCCCCGAAAAATGAAGCGGCCCGACCGGCAAGGGATGCCGACGGGCCGCTTTCGTACGATCCGGGGGGAGGTGGACCGTACTATGCTTGTGCTTGCCTTACTCGGCAGGCAGCATTTCGGGTGCCTTGGGCGACATCCGTGTCGGCAGGGCAAAGGCCAGCGCAATCAAGGCCAACCCCAAAGCAATGCCCAGCACGTCCCCTGGCAAAGCCGACAGGCCATCATATTTGGCCCCCGGAACCGTGCCCAAGGTGACTTTGCCGCCCGCAATACTGTCCAGCAGACCCCAGGCCTTCCAGCTTGGGTATGTAACCATATAGGCCGCAGCGCCCAGCAAACCACCGGCGATAAAGAACCACGCGTCCTTTCGCCCGGTCCCGGCCGCAACCACACTGGTGCCCGGGCAATAGCCCGCAACAGCCCAGCCGGTGCCCAACAGCAAACCACCGATAAAGACGCCGATATAGGCTGATTTGACCGACATGTGGCCAACATCAACCAGCCCCAGCATCTGACCGGCGAACATCAACAGCGATCCCGTGCCGATGGCCAGAAGGATGGTCTTGGCCAGGTTCAGATTGGTCAGGTTCAGCATCTTGCCGATTACGGTCGGGTTGGTCGCACCAATCCGGTCCAGCACCACGCCAAAGGCAAGGCCAATAACAATTGCGAGTATAATGACAGTCATCAGATCAGACCCCTTTTTTGAACATCAAAAGCGAAACGGGTATGGCGGCTCCAAAGGCCCCCAGCGCAAAGATATAGCCCGACAGCGACGTCTGCATCATGCCCGACATCATATGCCCCGAGGTACAGCCCCCCGCCAGACGCGCACCGTACAGCACGATAAAACCACCGGCAAAAGCCGCCGCGTAGCGTTTGACCTTGCTGTCACCAAAGTTGGCACGCCACAGGGCCGATATTTCGCGTTCACCCTTTTCAACGCCACCGCGCAGGCGCGACGACAACAGCCCGCCCAGGATCATCGCCGCCACGAAGATAAAGCTGTAGTTCAGCGGGTTTGAAGCGGCTTTGGCGTATTTACCGTTTGATTTCGCCAGATAGGCGTTGGTTGAGGTATAGCCCTCGTCGGTTTTGGTGATCAGCTCCGGGGTGATGGCGTCTGCGACGATCCCGTCGAGGATGACAAATTGGGTCGAAACACCAATTGGTTTGACCAACAGTACGGCAGCAAAGAACACAAGCCCCAGCAATAACCCGCCCGTTTTCCAGTTTAGTAACATGTATTTACCCTTCATGATTCATATTCTGTTTTTGGAATATCATTCACATTCTCAAGTTGGAATACTTGAAATGCCTTAATTCTGCCCTATGGTCAAATTGACGCGAACTTCTGGGGGTGCAGACGGGTATCCAGCGCGCAATAGCCGGAAGTCACAGGATCAGGTTTTGGCCTGATACCAGGGCATTTCGGGCTTTGCCTGATCCAGCCCCGCCATCAGCCGGGCTTTTTCGCCCACATCATCGGGGCGCGAGATGACCTCGGCCAGTTCTTCCAACGACGCCACGGAATGACCGGCCCTAAAGCTGTCTACATGACGCAGCATGGCGTTGATGCCGCGCGCCTTGGGGGCAAACCCCTCCCACCGCAGCAGCGGGTTGAGCCAGATCAGACGCCGAGCACTAAGATGCAGGCGCTGCATTTCGCG
>DAOUQK010000168.1 GCA_030625695.1 Paracoccaceae bacterium
CTCGATCCGTCCCTTATCCAGTTCCAACGCTTTGGCCTCGGTATCGTCAACCAAATCAATCGGTTGCGCAATTGTTTCCATCCCCTCGGCCACCACGCCCAACTGGCGAAAGAATGACGTCAGCGCCCACATGATCCAGCCAGTCATGGCGTTTAACCGCAACGTCAACGCTGTCGCCGCAGCAACAACGCCAGCCGACGCTTCGCCTAGCACCCAAAGGTTGATTGCCCAACCGACCACGCCGACAATCAGGAAGCCGTTCAGCGTCACCAGCACCAGATCCATCTTGGAATAAATCCGCATTTCGATCTGGAACGTCTTACGGGTGTTTTCGATTGCGTCTTTGGCATAGGTCAGTTCGCTATCGTGATGCGCGAACATCTTGACCGAATGGATGTTGGTATAGGCATCGACCACCCGACCGGTGACGGCGGACCGCGCATCCGACGCCGCCTTGGACGCGGGGCCAACACGCGCAACCGTCCAGCGGATTAACAGCGCGTAAAAGCCAAACCAGATCACCAGCGGCAATAGCAAACGCACATCGGCCAGCATCAGCAGAACCGCGGCCCCAATCAGATAAGCAATCGAAAACGAAATCGCGTCAAACACCTGAAAGATCACTTCGCCCGCCGCCGGGGGTGTCTGCATGATTCGGTTGGCAATCCGCCCGGCAAAGTCATTTTCAAACCAGCCAACTGATTGACGCAAAACATGTTTATGCGCCCGCCAACGGATCAGGGTGCCGAAATTCGGCATGATCGCGTTGTTCAAAAGCAGCACATCCAGCACATGAATCACCGGGCGGACCAGAATGATGAACAGCGCCACAAGGATAAGTTCGGTGCCATGGGTTTGCCAAACCAAGGCCGGGTCGCCACCCATCAAATCGACCACACGACCCATGTAATAGATCAGCCCAACTTCGACCGCCGCGACGATGATCGAAATCAGCGCTGTCCAGAAAAACACCTGCAAAAACGGCTGTGAATAGGCGCGCATGAACGGCCAGAGTCTGGTCGGTGGACGGTCTTCCTCGGGGTAATCAACGTAGGGGTCTACGAGGTTTTCAAAGAAACGAAACATGTCGGATGCTCCTGAAAGCGAGCGATATTGTGGGAAAGCAACTTGGGTGATGCGGTGACATCCACCCATACAGGGTTGGATATCAGACTAGGCTGAACCAGATCCCGTAATACATTGCATATCCTCCGACAGTTAACATCGTCAGGGATATCGCGGGGTTCCCGGTTTGTACAGCCCTTGCGATCAACTTTCCGGGTGTGCCAACAGCTCTGCCTTGGTTTTGGTAAACCCGGAAGCGATCCAGATTGTCTCTAAGAAAGTCAAACGCGCCCCGAGTTCTGGCCCACCCAGCCCCGGCATCAAATCTTTGGCGCGGACCGGAAATTGCGCTTTTGTACCATCCAAAACCGCCTGCATTACCGTTTTGTACCAAGGTTTCTCAAACAGCGCGCAGCGCAACATCAAGACATTGCGCGCCTCATCCTGTTTCAGACGATAGCCCAACTCTGCGTCCGACATGCTGCCACTTGCCGCATCGCGCAGCCGTGCCAATCGTTTGGTCTGGGCGCGGCTTAACCGCAACGGCCCGGCCATCTCATCGCCGCCAAGTGCCGCCAATCGACGGATTGCATCAACGCCTGCGCCCGCCTGTAATTCGATATGGATCAGAGGCGCCAATGCTCGGTCATCTGCACCCGGCAATATCCGGCCCAGAACACCGGCGCTGCGCATGGCGGCCAGCGACGGCGCGGGGTCAGGTGCGGATAACAGTTTCAATAATTCTGCACCGATGCGTTCGCGCGACAGGCTTTCTAACCCGTCGAGGTTACCGGCAATTGCCGCCAGTGCCTTGGGGTCAAACCCGGCGTCGGCATCGCCGTACCAGGCGTGAAACCGGAAATATCGCAGGGATCGCAAATAATCTTCTTTGATCCGATCCTGCGCCGAACCGATGAACCGCACATGCCGGGCCATTAGATCATCCATGCCACCCAAAGGATCAACCACCGTGCCGTCGGCCCGCGCATACAGCGCGTTCATGGTGAAATCCCGCCGGGCTGCATCGTCATGGATGTCTTTGGAAAAGGCGACCACCGCGCGTCGGCCATCGGTGGCGATGTCTTTGCGAAATGTCGTCACCTCATGCCCCAACCCGCCGCTGACCAGCGTAACGGTGCCGTGTTCAACACCGGTTGGCACCGCTTTGATCCCGGCCTTGCGGGCACGTTGCATGACCGTTTCAGGCTCTAAATCGCAGGAAATGTCGATATCCGATACCGACACCCCCATCAGGGCATTGCGCACGCAACCACCGACAAACAGCACCTGCGCGCCTTCACCCTGTAACGCCGCGAAAACGGCTTGGGTTGCGGGGTTGCTAAGCCAGTCGGCAGCGATGCGGGTCATATCTGTCCCATCCGTTCCGCCAGCCCACGCAGCATCCGCGCGGTGGCCCCCCAGATATAATAAGGACCAAACGGCACCACATAATAATACCGCCGCGCCCCGCGCCAGATACGCGATTCGATCAGATAGGCGTCTTTGTTTACCAGATGTGCCAGCGGCACCTGAAACACTTCGTCCACCTCGCCCGGTTCGGGTATCACTTCAAAATCATGCTCTAATATGGCGACAACCGGCGTCACCCGAAATCCGGTGATGGTTTCATGCACTGGCAACGTGCCGATCACCTGCGCCAGACCGTCCGGCAGGCCAATCTCTTCGCGCGCCTCGCGCAGGGCGGCGGCGATCACATCCCGGTCGCCTTCGTCCTGCTTACCGCCGGCAAAGGCGATCTGCCCCGGATGATGCTTTAACCCGGATGCGCGTTTTGTGAGGATCACCATGGGTTGCGCCGCAACCAGAGACACCGCGATCAACACCCCGGCGGGGCGCAGTTTGCGTCCCTTTGGCAATATGACCCCCGGATTAAGGTCAAAGTCGGACGACTGAGGGCCAGGGCCCGCCAAAGCCGCCCGGAGGTTTATGGCCAGGTCAGTCACTTGACGGTGTTTCTGCCTCGAACCCGACCGAGGCCGGATCGAGCACATAATGCGCGCCGCAAAACTGGCAATCTGCCGTTACTCTGCCGTCATCGGTGGTCATCGTGGCGATATCGCGGGCCGAATAGATCGACAGGCTTTGACGCACCCGTTCGTGCGAACAGGTACAGCCAAAACAAACGGCTTGCGCGTCAAACACCCGCGGTTGTTCATCATGAAACAGCCGGAATAAAAGGTCAGTGGGCGGCACTTTGGGGCCGATCAACTCTAACTCTTCGACCGTATCAAGCAGGATGTTCACCCGATTCCAGTTCTCGCGTTCATTCCCGTCGATCAGATCATCCGCTGTCAGAACCTCTCCGGTGCCTTCGTCTTGCACCATCAATGGCGAAGCTTTTGGCATATGCTGCAACATGACGCCACCGCCGCGCCAATGCTCGGTCCCGCCGACCTCGGTCGAGCGCCCGAAACTTAACGAAAACCGGGTTGGTAATTGTTCGGACTGGGCAAAATACGCTTCGGCGCTATCGCTGAGCGATCCGGCCAAGGGCGTTATCCCTTGATAGGGTTTCATGTCCGTCCCCTGATCGATCAACACCGCGAAGTACCCCTCGCCGACCTGGTCGAACGGCATGCCATCATCCACCCGATCCGCATCGTAACTGGCATAGGCCCTGATCTGTGCTGCATCGCCATCGTTTTGCGGGGCGTAATAGTCCGTGGCGATCATCCGCACCGGTCCGTCGGATTGCACCTGCAACGACAGTTTCCACCTCAGTTTGATCGTTTGGCCGATCAAAGCCGTTAACAACGCCATTTCGGCCACCAACGCCTCGACGTTGGCCGGATAGTTGTGCTGTTTCAGGATGCCATCCAGCACGCCATCAAGACGCGCCACCCGGCCCCGGATATCACATCCATCAAGTTGAAATGGCAAGACGCTATCGTCCCACGTTGGTTTTGTATCGTTGGTCATGGGGTTTCCTTACACGCCGCAAATGGGCATACCGCAGCAATATAGGGGCGGCAACCGCTGGGGAAAAGGGCAAGGTGATGATCAGACGTTTCGGAAACGCGCCCGAACCGGGGCGGAACTATCAAATCCGGGTCGGTGCCTATGCGCTTTTGCCCCTGGGTCGTGACCTTTTGCTTACCTGCCAGTTTGATCCGGACCCCGATCTGCAACTGCCCGGCGGCGGCATTGACCCAGGTGAGTCGCCAATTGCCGCATTGCACCGCGAAGTGTTCGAAGAAACCGGGTGGCACATCGCCGCCCCGCGCCGCGTCGGCGCGTTTCGTCGGTTTGTCTATATGCCGGAATATGACCTGTGGGCGGAAAAGATTTGCCTGATTTACCAGGCGCGTCCGGTGCGGCGGATCGGGCCGCCTACTGAACCCAATCACAAAGCCCTGTGGATGGACGCCGGATATGCATCCACGGTATTGGACAATCCCGGTGACCGTCATTTTGCGGCCGTTTTCGCAGGTTCAGGTTAACAGCATCCGTATTCAAACAAGGTCGCCGATACGTCGTCCTCCATCCCGTATTTCTTGGACATTACTTCGGACAGGTTCCAGTACAAATCATTTAAAAACTCTTGCCCGTCCTGAGTAGGGTCACATTTTTCAATCAGTTTCAGCAGCCCTTCGGGTTCTAACATATCGCCATCTTCGGTCCGGCATTCGGTAAATCCGTCCGAATACAACAACAAACGGTCGCCAATTTCCAGCTTGGCCTCGAACTGTTGATACGCCGCACCCGGCATCAACCCAACCGGCATACCACCATCACCAATGTATTCGGCACTGCCATCTTTGCGAAGGATCAGCGGATGAGGATGGCCCGCCTGCACCATCTTCAACGCGCCGTTGTAAAGGTTGACCACTGCGTAAACCATGGTGAAATATTCTTCGACGCCCGAGTCGGCAGCCAGCCGATTGTTAAGCGCCGTCGCGACATCTTCGGGTTGGTTCAGTTGGTAGTGATAGGTATGTGGCTTCATCGCCAGGTTCTGTTCAAAATGCGTACTGCTCAGATAGCCGCCCAACCGCGCGGTCATCATTGCCGACGTTATCCCGTGTCCCGACACATCAATACTGTAGAACCCAACCGTGCCCAGCCCCGGCGAAAACATCCCCACCAGATCACCACCTATATGTCCGCAGGGTTTCAACAGCAGGCTAATTCGCGACGCGCCGAATTTGCGGGTCAGTTCCGGCACCAGAGATTGTTGGATTTTTTGCGCTTGCATCAGATCGCGGTCAATACTGTCATAGACGTCCTGCAGTTTATCCAGCGTATCGGTGGCCACCCGGTTTGCATCGGATAATTCCCGCTGCATCCCGACAATCCGCGCACCAGCCGAAATTCGCGCCCGTAGTTCACCCGGGTTAACCGGCTTGGTCAGAAAATCATCCGCGCCAGCATCCAACCCCTGCGCCACATCGTTCTTGTCGCTATTGGAGGTCAGAAGGATGAAATAGGCATAGTTATCCCCAGACATCAGCCGGAAAGACCGGCAAAATTCCAGCCCGCTCATCCCCGGCATCATCCAGTCGCTGAGAATCAGATCCGGAGGCTCTCTGGAGCATATTTCAAGACCTTCCTCGGCGCTTTCGGCCTCAGTAATCTCAAAACCCAGCTTTTTCAGCGAACTGCACAGAATACGGCGTTGCAACCGACTGTCATCGACCACCAACACCCGGCGAATCGACCCGGCTTCGCCGTTGGTGTCAAATTTCTCTATCCTGTCCTGTTGCACGATAAGCCCCACGTAAAATCGCATTACCCCTTATGACACAGGCACTATCCCATCCGCCCTTAACACAGCGTGAAGCCTAAAATTATCCCGATCCAACCGCGTTTATTAGCGGCTGGTTTACCTGGCTTTGCTAAGCTAACCGCACCTATTTCAAGAGGCACAAAGGCAGGTTATGATACATTGGGCGCGCGTGAACGAACTGCGCGAAGAGGTTGGCGCAGAGGATTTCGACGAAGTGGTCGAACTGTTTCTGGAAGAGGTGGAAGAGGTGATTGATCGCCTTCGCCAAGACGTGGACCTTTCGCAACTGGAGCAAGACCTGCATTTCCTCAAAGGCAGCGCTCTAAGCCTTGGGTTCGCCGATTTCTCGGACCTGTGCGATAATGGTGAGAAAAAATCAGCAGATGGTCATGCAGACACGGTTGACCTGTCGGCCATCATCACTGGATTTTCGAAATCCAAGAGTCAATTCGTTGCTGAACTGTCCGAGAAAATAAGCGACTAAATCAGAAATTGCGCCAGCGTTTCGTCGTTGGTAATGTCGGTAAAACTGAACCCAACTGCCTCTAACCTTGCGAACAGACGGTCAAAATTCTCGGGCTTGCTGGTCTCGATCCCGATCAGGACCGAGCCAAAGTTGCGCGCCGACTTCTTCATATACTCAAACCGGGTAATATCATCATCCGGCCCCAGAATACCCAAAAAGTCCTTAAGCGCGCCGGGGCGTTGCGGCAGACGTAACAGGAAATATTTCTTTAGACCCAGATACCGCTGTGCCCGCTCTTTGACCTCTGGCAATCTTTCAAAATCAAAATTGCCTCCAGACGTCACACAAACCACCGAACGTCCTTTAATCAGAGCCTTAACATCCGCCAACGCCTCGACTGCAAGCGCCCCGGCTGGCTCCAGAACGATGCCTTCGACGTTCAGCATTTCGATTATTGTCGCGCTGATACGATCCTCGGACAAGGTTATCGCATCCGACAGCGGCACATGTTTCAGCAATTCAAACGGCAGCGCCCCGATCCGACCAACCGCCGCGCCGTCAACAAACGTGTCTACGCGGTCCAGGTTTACTGGTTGCCCCGCTGCAAGCGCCGCGTGCAAACATGCCCCGCCCTCTGGCTCAACAAACAAACACCGGGTTCGATTCCCGTACCATGTTGCCACGCTTGACGACATGCCACCGCCACCAACCGGCAGCAGGATAAAATCCGGTGCGCCTCCCAATTGCGCCTCAAGCTCAACCGCGATGGATGCCTGACCTTCGATCACATGAGCATCATCAAACGGCGACAGGAAATGCCCGCCATGGGCCGCACACCACTCTTGCGCCGCGGTCAACGTATCATCGAAATAGTCACCGATCAGATGAATTTTGACGTTATCGCCACCAAACATCCGGGTTTTCTGAATCTTCTGCTGCGGCGTTGTCACCGGCATGAATATCACGCCCTTAACGCCCATATGCTTGCACATGAACGCAACACCCTGCGCGTGATTGCCCGCACTGGCGCAGACAAACAGTTCCTGCCCCGGCTGCTGGCGCATCGCATTATACGCCCCGCGCAGTTTGTAAGACCTGACCGGGCCCAAATCCTCGCGCTTTAGCCAGATATCTGCTTCAAACCGCTCGGACAGATGCACATTGCGCTGCAATGGCGTCACCGGGAACACATCGCGCATGGCGGCTTCGGCGGCGCGGGCTTTATCCTGAAATTCACTCATACCGCCCTCTTGGCGCAGCTTGACCAAAGGCGCAAGCCTGTCCCGCCTTGCCCCTTCTTAGAAAACCCGCTACGTCGCTGGCGATCTGAGTAGAAGGAAGCCCCGCATGTTCGTCCCGAAAAAAGTTGTCCTGGCCTATTCCGGCGGTCTTGATACGTCGATTATCCTGAAATGGTTGCAGACCGAATATGGCTGCGAGGTGGTGACCTTTACCGCCGACCTCGGCCAGGGCGAAGA
>DAOUQK010000336.1 GCA_030625695.1 Paracoccaceae bacterium
GTGGTGTTCAACGCAGGCGCCAACAGCTTGTTGGCCTCGGCCTTGCACGACGAAATCCGCCGCGTGACGGATCAGCCGGTGGTCCTTGTGATTAACGAAAACGGTCAGGGCCATGCGATGCTGGGCAATGGCTATTGGCGCGACCTTGGCGTCGATATCCTTGCGCATGCCGATGCCATTGCCGAAACCGAAGAAAACGCCGGGTTTTCGCTGCAAAGCATGGAAAATCGCCAGCTTGAAAAGGCCGCAGGCAGTCGGGTTGAAATCGCCAACCTCAGTTTTGAAACCCGCTATGACATTACTCTGGGCGGGGTGGATATGCAGGTGCTGCGTCTGGGTCCGGCGCATTCACCGGGCGATATCCAACTATGGATTCCGGCCTGGAACCTGATGATCACCGGTGATCTGGCGTTTCACGAACGCATGCCGCCGATATTCCCGCATACCTGCACCAAATGCTGGCTGGAAACCTGGGAGGAAAAGCTGGAGCCTCTGGCCCCCACTTACCTGATCCCGGGCCACGGCCACCCGACCAACCTGGCGCAGGTGCGCCGCTATACCCGCGACTATATCGTTGACCTGCGTGCCAAGGTCGGCGCGCATATTGACGACGGCGGCGATCTGACCGGGGCGTATTATGTCGATCAATCGAACTGGTCGCATGTGGACACGTTCAAGGAACTGGCCACCCGCAATGCCGGTCAGGTCTATGAAGAGATGGAGTGGGAGTGAGCGACATCGCCCCCGCCGTAGGGTGGGTTTTCAACCCACCTTTCCGAACCCAAAGGACAGGAAACACCCAATGAAATGGATCGACCTCCCCCCCGTTTGGCTGGCCTTATGTATCGCAATCGCCTGGGCGCAACCGGTCTACCTGCCAATGGGTCTCAGCTTTGGCGGTTCATGGGCCGATTTCGCCGGAGGATTGCTGGTTGGTGGCGGCCTGGTGCTGATGGCGCTCGCATTTGTCGAGTTCCGCAAACACAAGACCACAGTGATTCCGCACCGTTTGCCGTCCTCGATGATCCAGTCGGGTATCTTCAAACGTACCCGCAACCCGATCTATCTTGGCGACGCGCTGGTACTGGCCGGGATTATCCTGCGCGCCGACGCGGTATTGGCCCTGCCACTGATACCAATCTTCGTCTGGATCATCGAAAAGCGCTTCATCATAGGTGAAGAGGCGCGGATGCGGGTCGAATTCCGCCAGGAATTCGCCCGTTATGAACAAAAGGTCCGTCGCTGGGTTTAGAGGGGCAAAGGTGGGTTGAAAACCCACCCTACGGTTGGCGGAATTGGTGCGCCCTATTGCAACAACGCCAGGCGCCGTGCTTTCACCTCGACAAGTGATCCGTCATACGTCGGCAACCCAGCTTTAAGCCAACCAGGCCCGTTGGTACCGCCAACCATGCCTTCGTTGACGTCCACCAGCCCGGGAAACCCCTGTGCCGCCAGCGCCTTGGTGACATACCCGGTCCGGTTGCCCGTACGACAGATCAGGGCAATCGGCAGATCCGGATTGGCCCGGCGCAGCGATACCAAAGTGGACACAAAATCCTCGTCCTGCATATCCAGCCCAACAGCGCCTTCAGCCACATTTGTCTCTGCCCATTCATCCGGCCTGCGGATATCAATCAGAATGATCTCACCCTTCTGGGCCGCCTCATATGCTGCCGCCGGTTTCATCAATGTGACGTCTTGTTCAGCCGCTGTTGCCGCCTCAGTCGCCGCGATAAGGGCCGCGCCAATCAGGCCAGCCGTCAGGAAAAGAAAGCGACGCCGCGCAAGGGGCTTGGACGTAAAGGTGACTTCTGGTCGCATTTGGGGTACTCCGCGTTGATTTCGGTTGCGAAACGTATAAGCCAGAATACTCTGGTACTAAACATGCAAATCATCGCATGTTATGTAATCCAGATCAAAACCCCGTGTGAAACGCGCGGTCTCAGGAGGAACGGGAATTGAAAATAGGTACGCCTAAGGAAGTATTTGCCGGCGAAGCACGGGTTGCGATGACGCCGGACAGTGCCGGGTTGCTGCAAAAGCTGGGCCATGAATGTGTGATCGAAACCGGGGCAGGGGCTGCGGCCGGCTTTTCCGACGCGCTTTATAAGGACGCAGGCGTCACGGTGGTCAAAACCGCCGCTGCCTTGTTCAAGGCCGCAGATGTGGTCGCCAAGGTGCGCCCGCCGGAAGAGACCGAAGTCAAACGCCTGCGCGACGGACAGACGCTGATCTCTTTCTTCTACCCCGGTGCCAACGAAGCGCTGATGGGTAAGGTCGCCAAAAAAGGCACGACCGTGATTGCTATGGACATGGTGCCGCGCATCAGCCGCGCCCAGAAGATGGACGCGCTTTCGTCGATGGCCAATATCGCCGGTTACCGTGCGGTGATCGAGGCAGGCAACAACTTTGGCCGTTTTTTCACCGGTCAGGTGACGGCGGCGGGCAAGGTGCCCCCGGCCAAGGTTCTGGTGGTGGGCGCAGGTGTTGCGGGCCTCGCGGCGATTGGTACCGCGGCGTCACTGGGCGCAATCGTTTACGCTTTTGACGTCCGCCCCGAAGTGGCCGAACAGGTCGAAAGCATGGGCGCCGAATTTGTCTTCCTCGACTTTGAAGAGGAACAGGCCGACGGTGCTGCGACCGGCGGGTATGCCGCCGTGTCCAGCCCGGAATTCCGCGAAGCACAACTTGCCAAATTCCGTGAACTGGCACCCGAGGTGGATATTGTCATCACCACCGCCCTGATCCCCAACCGCGAAGCGCCGGAACTGTGGACTGAAGATATGGTCGCGGCGATGAAACCCGGTTCAGTGATTGTCGATCTGGCGGCAGAAAAGGGCGGTAACTGTAAGCTGACCGTGATGGACGAAAAGATTGTCACCAAAAACGGCGTGACAATTGTTGGCTATACCGATTTTCCCAGCCGGATGGCGGCGCAAAGCTCTTCGCTGTATTCCAACAACATCAGGCATATGCTGGCCGATCTTACACCGGAAAAAGACGGTGTGATCAATCACGACATGGAAGATGACGTCATTCGCGGCGCGACCATCGCCCATGAAAAGGCCGTCACCTTCCCGCCACCACCCCCCAAGATACAAGCGATTGCAGCGCAAAAGAAAGAACCGACCAAGGTTCTGACGCCCGAGGAAATTCGCGCCGAAGAGGTCGCCGCCTTCAAGGCGCAGACCAAACAACAGGTGACAATCCTGGGTATTGGCGCGTTGCTGATGTTGCTGGTCGGCGCCTATGCCCCCGCCAGTTTCATGCAGCATTTCATCGTCTTTGTACTGGCCGTGTTCATCGGCTTTCAGGTGATCTGGAATGTCTCTCACGCGCTGCACACACCGTTGATGGCCGTCACTAATGCGATTTCCGGCATCATCATTGTCGGCGCGTTGCTACAGGTCGGGTCGGGCAACTGGCTGGTGGTTCTGCTCTCCGGCATTTCGGTTCTGATTGCTTCCGTCAACATCGTTGGCGGCTTCTTGGTCACAAAACGCATGCTTGCCATGTTCCATAAATCTTAAGGGGAGGGCGATAACATGGGTATCGGACTTACTTCTGCCGCTTACATCGCGGCCTCTGTTCTTTTCATTCTCTCCCTTGGCGGGCTATCCAATCAGGAAAGCGCCAAACGGGCGATCTGGTATGGCATCGTTGGCATGGCCATTGCGGTGTTTGCCACGTGGTTTGCCGACGGCGTGGCCAATCGCTGGCTGATCCTGGCCTGCGTCGTAGTCGGCTCGTT
>DAOUQK010000069.1 GCA_030625695.1 Paracoccaceae bacterium
CGATAGGCGATCCATCCCACCTGCCCGGCGTTGAGCGCGGGCAGGGCAGAGGCCCGACCGGTGGTCTCGTCCAGTTCTTTCGCGGCCATCGTGGCAAAGTCCAGCGCCAAGGCAACCGTGGCATCAGCAATGCGTTCGGCACCAGTCAGACAGTCACCGATTTCTATCTGGTTGGAGGCGTCTATACTGCATTCCGCCTGAGGGTCGGCGAATGCGAGGCCCGGAGCCCAAAGGGCCAGAATTGCGATAATGGGGGTGCAAGTTTTGATCATATCCGAAATCTTCATATAAGTATTCGACGGTGCATTCAGGGTGCAGGCACAGGTCCGTATTCATTTTCTGCTGTATCCGAAGGGCGGGTCAGCCACCACAGCAGCAGGATCGCCGGAACCAGCTGAACCACTCCACCAATGATCATGCCGGTCATACCGAACAACATAGCCGAGCCGCGCAATGCGTCCTGATTGACACCGGCGTTTTCCATTCCGGCGAAACCGATAACGCCCATCATCATGAAAGCCATGAAGGCAAAGGGAATCAGCATGGGCAGCAACAGATACCAACCCGGCTTGCCCGTGTCATGCATACGCCGCCAACCGGCCGCCAGCAGCGGCAGGAAGGTCGCCAGGCCGAACACCGAGGCAAAGACTCCATTTGACTGCTGGGTTATCGGATCGACTCCGAAAAGCTCCCTGTCAACCATCCCCAGAATGGCAGAGGCGATTATGATGAACATCAAAAACCACCAGTATTCCGGGCGCCCGGCCCGGCCTGAAAAGGTTACGTATTTTGACAGACAGGTTTTTATTGATTCAGCAAACGACATATAGGAACCTCTTTCGCTGCATACCAGAGCAGCACACCACAATTACCGGCTTACGACATAGGGTCTGAATATCCTGCGTCACCCGGGGCTCAACCCACGCAACCGTTCCGAACGACGACGCAGCAGTTCGACCACAGTCAGCAAGACAATCGAGATGGCCACCAGGATTGTTGCAACCGCCAGAATGGTCGGCGAAATTTGCTCGCGCAGACCTGTGAACATCTGCCACGGCAGGGTTTTCTGGCCGGCCGAGCCGATGAACAGCACCACCACCACTTCGTCGAACGAGGTGATGAATGCGAACAAACCGCCCGAGATCACGCCAGGCAGGATCAGCGGCATCTGCACCTTGAAAAAGGTGGTGACCGGACCGGCGCCCATGTTGGCGGCCGCGCGTGTCAGGGAACGATCAAAGCCGACAAGCGTGGCCGTGACGGTGATGATGACAAACGGGATGCCCAGAACCGAGTGGGCAAGGACCACTTTGAAATATCCGACGAAGTTCTTGTTCCAGCCAAGTGTGCCTTCAAGAAACCGGCCAATGTCCGAATAGAAAAAGAACATGCCAGTGGCCGAGATGATCAACGGCACAATCATTGGCGAAATCAGGATTGCCATGATGGCACGACGCGCCGGGACGTGGCTTTGGCTGAGGCCAATTGCGGCGAGAGTGCCCAGGGACACCGAGATGACGGTGGCAATCGGTGCGATGATCAGCGAGTTCTTGAACGAGCGCTGCCATTCGTTGTTGGTGAAGAAATCCTGATAATGCTTGAGCGAATAGCCAGCGGGGTCAAACCGCAACATCTCGGGTGTAAAGGTAAAGAAATCCTGCGCGTTGAAGCTGAGCGGGATGACCACGAGGATTGGCGTAATCAGGAATACGAATATCGCACCGCATATCACCCGGAAACCATAGTGCCACAGTACCTGATTTGAGGAGAGATAGGTTGGCAGTCCTGAGCGATATTGCCGATAATGCACCCAGAAAACCATAAAGGCGGCGATAATGCCAAAAATAACGCCAAACACCGCGCCGCCCAAACTGCCCAGTGACAACCCGATCAGCGCGCCCAGAAGGGCCGAGACGATCATCGCCGGGCGGTGTGTGTCAAACAGTGACACCAGCGCATAGGCAAACCCAACGGCCAGCACGGCCCCGACCAGCACCGTAATAAATACTTCGTTATAGCCCAACCCCGCCGACCTTCCGGCAACAAAGCTGATTGCGGCGACGATTAGCCCGACCAGTGACAGGGTGAAGGGCAGTGAGACGGGAACAGCGATATCGCTTATTTTATTGGCCATGTCCGTTACCCCAGCTTCACGTTGTCAATGCCGACGATCTTGTCGTAGGCCCAGTAGAGAATAAGCACCAATGCCAGCAATATCGCGCCCAAGGCGGCCGCAAGGCCCCAGTTGAGCGAGCTGGAAATGTGATAGGCGATCCGGTTCGAGATAAAGACGCCTTTGGTGCCGCCAACGATCTCGGGTGTGATATAGTAACCGATCGACAGGATGAACACGAGGATTGAGCCAGCGCCGATGCCGGGGACGGATTGCGGAAAATACACCCGCCAGAAGGCTGTCCAGTTGGTTGCGCCCAAGGATTTGGCAGCACGCAGATAGGTTATGGGGATGGTTTGCATCACCGAATACATTGGCAGGATCATGAACGGTAAAAGGATGTGGGTCATGGCAATGATCGTGCCGGTCTGGTTGTTGATCATCACCAGCCGGTCAGCATCTGCAACCAGTCCAAGCCAGACCAGAATATCATTGATCACGCCCTGTTGTTGCAACATCACCTTCCAGGCAGAGGTTCGCACCAATAGCGAGGTCCAGAATGGCAGCAGCACCAGAATCATCAACAGGTTGGCCTTGCGCGCGGGCAGGTTCGCCAAAATCCAAGCCACCGGATAGGCCAGCAGGATACAGGAAATGGTGATGATCATCGACATTATCATGGTGCGTTTGAACAGGGTGATCAGTATCTGTTTGCTCTCGGGCTGCGCTGCCGGGCCATCGGGCGATAGCTGCATGTCGATGGCATTAAGGAAATAGCCGCTGGTTTTGCGGCCCGAATGGGTTTGAATGGTTTGCCAGACTTCGACTGTGCCCCAGCCGTCGTGAATTTCCAGAAACTTCTCTTTGAAAGGCGCGTCAGTGGCCAGATCCCACTTTTTGATCGCGCGCCCGGATTTGCGGAACAGCGACGAAAGGCCGGTTTGTTCATAATTCAGCCGCGAGCCCAGTCTGGTGTGCGCCTTGGCGGCGATTGCCACGACCATATCGGCGGCCATGGCAGCATAAACGTCTTCGTTGGGCAATTCGCCAGAGCTGGCGTCCCATTTGGCCAGTTCCACAACGGTCAGGGGAATTGTGTCGGCAACGATGTCGTTTTCCACCGAACGGAACAGCATTTTGCCAATCGGAAAAATGAACGAGATCAGTACGAAGATCAGCAAAGGCGCAATCAACAGCAGAGCGCGCGTCTTTTCGCGTCTCAGCGCCTGCGCGAGGCTTTTCTTTAGCGGTGTTCCGTCTGCGGCCAGAACCGGCCCGGTTGCGGTGCTATCGCTCATGTCTATTCCATTCCCCGTTGTTCGCTGGCCTTGGATGCAGCCTATTTTTGGTGCGAATGTCTGTGCGCAAGAGGGCGTATGCCGCCCCCCTGCAATGTTTTAGCTGAGATTACTTAGCCAGCCACGCCTGGAATTTGGCGTCGATGTCGTCACGGTAATCGGCCCAGAACTCGAGGTTATAAAGGAACGTGTTCTTGGCGTTGTTGGGATCGGTCGGCATGTGTGGTGCCATGTCGATGCCCAGTTCGGCGTGCTTGCCAACCAGCGGTGCTGATGAAGCGCGT
Source organism: Paracoccaceae bacterium (assembly GCA_030625695.1). Classification (GTDB taxonomy): domain Bacteria; phylum Pseudomonadota; class Alphaproteobacteria; order Rhodobacterales; family Rhodobacteraceae; genus NVQY01. The sequence goes on from DAOUQK010000069.1 coordinate 3,696, forward strand.
GCCGGACCGTACGAGATGTACTTGGACTGATCCGCCAGACGCTGAGTGTCTGTTGCGAACATGATATAGTCCAGTGCACGGGCCTGACGCTCGGGGCTCAGACCGGTCGGGATGATCCAACCATCAAGGCTGAACACTTGCGCGTCCCACATCATGGCTACTGGCTGGTTCTGCTCGACGATCAAGCTGAACAGACGACCATTATAGGTCGAGCCCATGATGACTTCGCCATCGGCCAGAAGCTGTGGTGTGTCGGCACCAGCTGACCACCAGATAACGCTGTCTTTGATTGTGCCGAGCTTGGCCAGCGCCTGGTCCTGCCCTTCGGGAGTGGCAAGAACGTCATAGACCGCATCCTTGGCCACGCCGTCACACAGCAGCGCCCATTCCATGTTGTTGATCGGACGCTTTTCCAGCGACCGTTTGCCGGGATATGCCTCGAGGTCGAACACATCGCAGATTTTGCTGGGCGGGGTGTCGCCAACCAGGTCGGTACGATAGCCGAAAGTGGTCGAATAAACGATCTGTGGAATAAAGCATTCGCTGACCAGCAAAGCGCCGAAATCATCCCTGGCAGACGTGCCGTCGGGGGCAGCGGCCAGCATGGTGTCGGGATCGATTTCCATCGCCAGACCTTCGTCACACAGGCGGATCGCGTCGGCGGCTTCGGCGTCGACAACGTCCCATGTTACGTTGTTGGCTTCGTTCATGGCGCGCAGTTTGGCAACCGCTTCGGCGGAACTGTCATCGTTGATGATGGTGATGCCGGTATTCGCCGCATAGGGGTCGTGATAGGCCAGCTTTTGCGACTTGGAATAGGCGCCGCCCCAGCTGACGATTGTCAGCTCGTTGGCCATATGGCCATCGGCGAAAGCCGGGCCAACTGCCATCGCGGCAACGGCCGTCGATACAAGCAGAGTTTTGGTGAAAGACATGAAGTACTCCCTGATTTTAGTCCGTGAGTTGAGTGGTGCAGGTTCGCGTCACGGACAGGACGGGTGAACCCTACGTTCATCGTGCCCGTTAGGGGCGCGATATTTCTTTGGCCTTACGCATCCAGCGCGCGGCAATCCTCGGGCAGCCAGCCGATTTCGATCTCTTGACCGGGCTGCAAACGTACTTGATCCGGCGCGTTACGGGTTTTGACGACAAAATCGTCCCGCCCTGCAACCCGCAAGCGGGTGCGGAATATATCGCCCATATAGATGAATTCCAGAACCTCGGCTTTGAGCCTGTGGGTGCCTTCCTGCAAACGGTCGACGTTGAATTCCACCCGCTCGGGGCGGATTGAAACCTGGGTCCGCTCTCCGACTTTGCTGACATTGATCGGCTTGCAGTCGATCAAATCGCCGCTATCCAACTGCACCACTGCGCGCTCGCCCGATATCTCGTTGACTACGCCCTCAAGCGTGTTGTTTTCGCCAATGAACTGCGCCACAAAACTGTTTTCCGGCTCTTCATAAAGCTTGTCGGGCGGGGCCAGTTGCTGAATGCGGCCATCTTCAAACACGGCGACACGGTCTGACATGGTCAGCGCCTCGGTCTGGTCGTGGGTCACGTAAACCACGGTAATGCCCAGTTCATGCGCCAGATGGGTAATCTCGAACTGCATCTTTTCGCGTAACTGCTTGTCCAAAGCGCCAAGTGGTTCGTCCATCAGAACCAACTCCGGCTCAAACACCAAAGCGCGCGCCAAAGCGACCCGCTGCTGCTGGCCGCCAGATAATTGCGACGGACGACGCCCGCCAAAGGCACCCATTTCCACCATATCCAGCGCCCGCATGACCTTGGCCTCACGATCCGATTTGTCGATCTTGCGTACCTCAAGCGGAAAGCTGAGGTTCTCGGCAATCGTCATATGCGGGAACAGGGCGTAGTTCTGGAACACCATGCCGATGCCGCGCTTATGCGGCGGGATGTTGTTGATCGACACGCCATCAAGGCGAATTTCGCCGTGGGTTGCGGTTTCAAACCCGGCCAGCATCATCAGGCAGGTGGTTTTGCCAGAGCCTGACGGCCCGAGCATGGTCAGAAATTCGCCCTTTGGCATCGAGAGGTTAAGATCTTTGACGACGAGTATCTCGCCATCATAGCTTTTCTGGACGCGTTCGAATTCAACAAACGCACCAGTATTCCCTGAATCAGCCAAACCAAATTCCCCGTTGTTATTGCAGCAGTTTTTACTGCTTTATATGTCCAGTAAAACCAAACCCAAGGCTTGGATGCAACCCTTTTGCGACATTTGCGACATGTCATTTGGACTGCCGGACAGGTGCCGGGATGCCCGCGGCACCCCTGTCAGCCCTTTGTTTCCTAGACGTTTATTGCATTCTGGCTACTTGACCCACAGCCTGAATTGTCTGTTTGCGACCTCGCATGAAGGTGTGAAGCGAAACGGCGGATGTGCCGGTGTGCTTCGGCTTCACGCTTCTGACAATACGAACGCACCCCTGATTCGGATTATTCACAGGTTCATCAAACAGGCTTCATCAGACCCTGTTTGGTAATGTCCTCAAGGCATCCGTCCAACGCCTTGCGCACCCGTGTGATCAGGATATCAATCTCGTCTCGTTGGATCACCAGAGGCGGCGAAATCACCAACCGGTCGCCCACATGGCGCATGATCAGGCCATTGGCAAAACTGTGATCACGGCAAATCAGACCAACGGTGCCGGGATCGGACGCAAATTTGGCGCGCGACGCCTTGTCCGGGGTCAGGGCGATTGAGGCCATCAAGCCGCAGATGCTGGCCTCGCCGACCAGGGGATGATCGCCCAACGCCTGCCATTGTTCTTTCAGGTGCGGGCCGGCCACATCGCGGACATGGCTGACGATGCCTTCCTCGTGCATGATCCGCAGGTTTTCCAGCGCCACCGCGCAGGCCACAGGGTGGCCGGAATAGGTATAGCCATGGTTGAATTCGCCGCTGTCGATCACTGCCGCCACGTCGTCGCTGACCACCGAACCACCGATCGGCTGATAGCCGGAACTCAGCCCCTTGGCGATGGTCATGATGTCGGGGCGGATACCCAGCGTTTGACTGCCGAACCATTCGCCGGTGCGGCCAAAACCACAAATCACTTCGTCAGCGATCAAAAGTATCTCGTATTTATCGCAAATCCGCTGGATTTCCGGCCAATAGGTATCGGGGGCGATGATCACCCCTCCGGCCCCTTGTACCGGTTCGGCGATAAAGGCTGCAACCCGGTCTTCGCCCAGTTCTTGAATCGCTTTTTCCAGTTCCTGTGCGCGGGCCAGGCCGAAGTCCTCGGGCGACATGTCGCCGCCTTCAGCCCACCAGCTTGGTTGGTCAATGTGGTGAATATCCGGGATCGGCAGGCCGCCTTGGGCGTGCATCGGGGCCATGCCGCCAAGTGAGGCACTGCCAACGGACGAGCCGTGATAGGCGTTGTGACGGCTGATAATCACCGATTTCGATGGCTTGCCCTTCATCGCCCAATAGGTGCGCACCATGCGGATATTGGTGTCATTCGCTTCAGACCCGGAACTGGCAAAGAATGTATGGTTCAAATCGCCCGGTGCCAGTTCGGCAATCTTCGAGGCGAGCGCAATCACCGGCGCGTGCGAGGTTTGAAAGAAGGTGTTGTAATATGGCAGTTCGCGCATCTGGCGCGCCGCCGCTTCGGCCAGTTCTTCGCGGCCATAGCCGATATTGACGCACCACAGCCCGGCCATGCCGTCCATGATTTCAGCACCTTCGCTGTCGGTCAGATACACGCCCTTGGCGCGGGCAATAATACGCGCGCCTTTGGCAGCCAGTTCGTTACCGGCCGTAAAGGGATGCATATGGTGTGCCGCATCCAGCGCCTGAAGCTCGGCTGTGGGCATATGATTGGTGATGGCAGGCATGGGTACGTTCCTTGTTTGCAGGTTACGCCCAGAATATGATCAAATTATACCAAGTCAACCGAATCACGCCGAATCAATCTGCCGTCAGAACCGTCTTGACCTGCTGCATTCCCTGTTCCACGTCCCTGACGATGGCCTGTGCAGCGGCATCCGGGTTTCCCGATTGCAGGGCCTCCAGAACCTCTTTGTGATGATCGGCCAGGTTCTGGGTGCCAAAGCGACCGCAGACCACCCGCAAAGACGGGCCAAACCGCAGCCAGACCCGGTTGACAAGATCGGCCAGAACGGGCGCTTGGGCCTGCTCATAAAGGTATGCATGGAACAGATAGTTGTTGGTCAGATAGCCAACCACATCACCGGCAGAAATCGCCCGGTCAAGACGTTGATCAAGCTGTTCAAGATTGGCAATTGCAGCGTCATCCATGCGTTTTGCCGCCCGGAGTGTCAGCTCTGACTCCATTGTTTTTCTTAGATAAACAAGTTGTTCAACATCCGAGATTGTCAGTTGTGGCACGCTTACCCGCCGGTTCCCCTGAAACACCAACGCCCCGTCAGACGTCAGCCTGCGGATTGCCTCGCGTACCGGCGTCATGCCGACACCCAGTGCTTGTGTCAGTCCCTGGATAGTCACCGCCTGTCCCGGGGCCATTTCGCCAAACAATATTTGCTCGCGTAACGTGCGATACACCTGCTCGTGCGCTGGTGGTTTTACACCTGGGTTTTCTGGGTCTGTGTCGGGCTTGGCGATCAGGTTCACTGCGTCTCATTCCTGTCTGAAGTCGTGAGGGAAAGGCGGGTTGTCCGAACACCAGATATATCCGCTATTGATTGCAAAGGCAAAAATTGATCAAATAGACCCAACCGGCAAGGAAACCGGCGTGATCCATGGGGAGAATAAACATGAAAACCAAAATACTGACAGCGACAGCCATTCTGGCGCTTGGCGTATCAACCGCCTTTGCCGAACAGGTACGCGTCTATAACTGGTCCGATTATATCGACGAAGACCTGCTGACCAAGTTCGAAGAAGAAACCGGCATCGACCTGATCTATGACGTGTTTGACAGCAACGAAGTGCTGGAAACCAAAATGCTGGCTGGTGGCTCGGGCTATGACGTGGTGGTGCCGTCGGGCACGTTCCTTAGCCGTCAGATCACCGCGGGTGCATTCCAGAAACTGGACTTTTCCCAGTTGTCCAATGCGGGCAATCTTTGGGATGTGATCAAGGAGCGAACCGAACAATATGACCCGGAAAACGCCTATTCGATCAACTACATGTGGGGCACAACCGGCCTTGGCGTGAATGTCGGCAAAGTGACCGAAATTCTGGGCGCGGATGCGCCGATTGATTCTCTGGCGCTGGTTCTGGATCCGGCAAACATGGAAAAGCTCGCGTCGTGCGGGGTACATTTCCTTGATGCCCCGGGTGAGATGATCCCGGCCGTTCTGGCCTATCTGGGCGAAGACCCGGACAGCCACGACCCGGATGTCATCGCCAAAACCCAGGCCGTTCTGGACGCGGTGCGCCCGTATATCCTCAAGTTTCATTCCAGCGAATATATCAACGCGCTGGCCAATGGCGATATCTGCGTGGCGTTTGGATGGTCCGGCGATATCCTTCAGGCGCGTGACCGGGCGGATGAGGCTGATAATGGCGTCGAGATCGCATATAATGCTGCCAGTGAAGGCGCGTTGATGTGGTTTGACCAGATGGCGATTCCGGTGGATGCGCCCAACCCAAGTGGCGCGCATAAGTTCCTGAACTTCATCCTGGACGCAACGAACATGGCGGCGGCGTCGAACTATGTCTATTACGCCAACGGCAATCTGGCGAGCCAGCCAATGCTGGAGGAAGACGTGATCGGTGACCCGGCGATTTATCCTAACGCTGATACGATCAAGAACCTTTACACCACCACGTCCTACCCGATCAAAGTTCAACGCAAAGTGACGCGGCTTTGGACCAAGATCAAATCGGGCACCTGACCCGAAGCAGTATCAGGGCGGGCCTTTCGCGGCCCGCCTAATTGGCGACATCAGGGGGGGATGGACGTGCCAGAAACTGAATTTGCGCCGTGGAATGATGCGGGTCAAAAGCCGCTGATCCGGTTTCGCAATGTCACCAAACGGTTTGGTGAATTTGTCGCCATCGACGATCTTTCGCTTGATATCTATGAACAGGAATTCTTTGCTCTGCTTGGCCCCTCGGGCTGTGGCAAGACGACGATGATGCGGATGTTGGCGGGTTTTGAGAGCCCTTCTGAAGGGGAAATCGAACTGGCCGGGCAAAACATCGTGCCGGTGCCGCCCAACAAACGGGCGGTGAACATGATGTTCCAGTCTTACGCCTTGTTCCCGCATCTGTCGGTTTGGGACAATATCGCCTTTGGCCTGCGGCGTGACCGGCTGCCCAAAGAACAGATCAAAGCCCGCGTTGAAGAGATGTTGAAACTGACAAGGTTGGAAAGGTTCGCCACCCGTAAGCCGCATCAGATTTCTGGCGGGCAGCGTCAGAGGGTGGCCTTGGCACGGTCGCTGGCGAAAGCCCCGAAACTGTTGCTGCTGGACGAACCGATGGGCGCATTGGACAAGAAACTGCGTCAGGAAACCCAGTTTGAACTGATGGATATTCAGGAGACAACCGGGACCACGTTTGTGATTGTCACCCATGATCAGGAAGAGGCGATGACCGTGGCCAGCCGGGTTGCCGTAATGGACGAAGGCCGGCTTATTCAGGTGTCGACTCCGGCTGACCTTTATGAATGGCCGGATAACGTATATGTCGCTGATTTCATTGGTGATGTGAACCTGATCGAGGGCCGCACAACGGCCAGTGGAGACGAGCGTTACCGGATAAACTGGATCGACGGGCAACCGCCTTTGAATGGCGTGTCAAACACAGTGTTTTCGGACGGGCAGACCTGCCATCTGGCGATCCGCCCGGAAAAGATTGCCATTTCCACCGACAAACCCAAGGGCGCGGACAACGCCGTGCAGGGCAAGGTGTTGGACATTGCCTATCTTGGCAATCTTTCGACGTACCATGTTGAGTTGGCCTCTGGCACGGTGATCAAGGCGCAGACATCCAACACCAGGCGCATCTCACGACGTTCGTTCACTTGGGAAGACCCTGTCTGGCTGTCATGGACCGCCACCGCCGGTGTGATGTTGGCGCAATGATTGGGCGGGGCTGATGCGTAAATTCGCCCTGATCGCCATCCCTTACTTGTGGCTTTTGGCGCTGTTTCTGGTGCCGTTCCTGATTGTCCTGAAAATATCGCTTTCCGATATCGCGCTGGCGATCCCGCCGTATGTGCCAAAATGGGACTGGGCGACAGGGTTTCGCGCATTTTTCAGCCAGCTTGATTTCGAAAATTTCATCTTCCTGACCGAAGACGACCTGTATTGGAAGGCCTACCTTTCCAGTTTCCAGATTGCCGCCATCTCAACCATTTTCACGCTTCTCATCGGCTATCCGATCGCCTACGGCATGGCCCGCGCGCCCGGAGAATGGCGGCCAACCCTGATGATGCTGATCATCCTGCCGTTCTGGACCAGTTTTCTGATCCGCGTCTACGCTTGGATGGGTATCCTCAGCCAGGAGGGCCTGTTAAATCAATTCCTGCTCTGGACCGGCATTATCGCGACACCTCTGACCATCCTCAACACCAACACCGCCGTCTATATCGGTATCGTCTATACTTACCTGCCGTTCATGATCCTGCCGATCTATGCAGCACTGGACCGGATGGACGGATCATTGATCGAAGCCGCCGAAGACCTCGGCTGTTCCCGCCTCATGGCCTTCTGGCTGGTTACCATCCCGTTGTCGAAAAATGGCATCATCGCCGGCAGCTTTCTGGTGTTCATCCCGGCCCTGGGCGAATTTGTCATCCCGTCCCTTTTGGGCGGGTCAGGCACGTTGATGATCGGCAAGGTGCTTTGGGAAGAGTTCTTTTCCAACCGCGACTGGCCCGTCGCCAGCGCCGTTGCGGTTATCCTGTTGCTGCTGCTGATAATCCCCATTGTCTTGTTCCAGCGTAACCAGCAAAAACAAGCCGAGGCAGAACAATGATGCGCCTTAGCTGGTTCAATGTGGTGTCGCTGACGCTGGGGTTCGCGTTCCTTTATATCCCGATGATCATTCTGGTGATCTATAGCTTCAACAAAAGCAAACTGGTCACTGTCTGGGCCGGGTTTTCGACCAAATGGTACGGCGAGCTGATGCAGAACGAGGCGTTTCTGGATGCCGCATGGGTGACCCTGAAAGTCGCGGTACTCTCGTCCTCGATCGCCACCGTGTTGGGCACGATGGCGGCCCTTGTGCTGGTGCGCACGGGGCGGTTTGCCGGGCGGACGTTGTTTTCCGGGATGATCTATGCGCCACTGGTGATGCCCGAAGTGATCACCGGCCTGTCGTTGCTGTTGCTGTTCATTGGTATCGGTCTTGATCGCGGTGTTCTGACCATCGTT
>DAOUQK010000071.1 GCA_030625695.1 Paracoccaceae bacterium
CTGAATGCGGCCGAAGCGTTGAACAGATCGCTGCGCGAGCGGGAACTGGCGCTGCAAATCGCGTTGGACGGCGCTGTTTGCCGGGCTGACGGGGTGCTTGTGCTGCCAGGAGGCCGCACACCCGATGGGCAATTGCTGCCCGCGTTGGAGGGCACGCCGTTGACGCCGGGAGAGGCCCCGACCACGCCGGGAGGAGCGCCGTCAGTATCGGGAGAGGAACCGACCGACAGGACCGAGGTCGCTCCAGATGCATTACTGCCGCCGGCCCCTGAAAGGGTGCAGGTCGGCGGCGACTCAACGCTGTTGGATGTGATCGAGGCGCGCACTGTTCTGATTTTGGCGACGGGTCCAAGTGGTGGCGCGACCGGGTCAGGTTTTTCGGTGGCACCTGGATTGATTGTCACCAACTTTCACGTGGTCGAAGGGGCCGAGCAAATCTGGGTGGCCGGTGCCGGGTTGGCCCGGCCCGAGGCGGCCGTGGTGGTGAAATCGCTGGGTCCGCTTGAGCAGGCAGGCGGCGATTTTGCTTTGCTACAGATAAACACCGCAAACCTGCCGACCTATTTGGTACATCTGCCCGCGGGGTCGCTGAAGCTGACAAATGTGATTGCCGCGGGCTTTCCCGGCGATGTTCTGGCCGTGGACGAGAATTTTGAAGCTCTGACCACGGGAAATGTCAGCGCGATGCCGGATTTGACGGTGACCGATGGCACTATCAATACCGAACAGAATATGGGCCCCACGACCCATGTTCTGATGCATTCGGCGCCTTTATCCGGCGGTAATTCGGGGGGGCCGTTGGTGGATATGTGTGGCCGCCTGCTTGGGGTGAATACATTTGTGCGCCAGGGACCGATGCAGAACCGGGGTTTTGCCCAGAGTGCCGCCGACTTGTTGGCTTTTCTTGCCGGAACCGAGGCCGCAGGGGTGGCGCAGACGGCTGAGCCCTGCGCGCCGGTTGTTGTGCGTCCACAGGTCGTGGACGCCCCACCGGCACCTGAAGACGCTGAAGCTGTCCTCGGGACACCCCCCGAGGCGGCCCCCAAGCCCGCACCTGCACAACCGGCAGGGGATTGAACTTATTGATGTCTGATACGCTGCTCACCACCACGTCGACCGAAAACCTGCAACCGCTGGGCAGTGCAGCTCAGCGGTCTTACGAGCTGATAAGCGGTACTTTGCAGGACCACTTTGGGTCGAAACACGCGGGTCTGATCGGTGAACCGGTGGCCAATGAGGCCGGAAACCGGATCGACTGGTATGCGGCGGTTGATGGCGAAGCCAAACCGCTGCCGGACTTGCCCGAGGCGGATCAGATCGCCTTGCGGGCGGTTTTGACTTCGATGCTTGCCGACATTGGTACGCTCGCGGACACCTTGGCGGAAAGCGACACAGCCGAAGATCAGCGCCTCTCAGAAGCGTTGAAGAACGCAATCCAAGTGCCTGACGATGATATGATTTACGGCCTCAGAAACGGGCAGGGCGACGACGATGGCGCCTGGTCTCCGGTATTGGTTCACTGGGCCTGGGTCAGCAATGAACAAGCCACTGTCCGGGGGGTCCTGAGTGGGGCATCGCCGCACGGTAAACCGACGCCACCGCCACCGGTCGTGCCACCGGTGGTTCCGGTCCATGTCGGCCCCGAGGTCAGACGATGGTCTGCCCTTTGGTGGTGGTTGATCCTGTTGGGCTGGTTGTTGCTGGCGATTTTGCTGGGCGCAATCCTTTATCTGGTGGTTGCGCCTTGCGGGGTCAACCGGTTTGGTCTGGTGTATTGCCCGGCGGACCCGCCGCCGGTCGCGCGGGGTGAATTCGAAGAAAACCCGGTGCTTGGCAATCAGGTGGCCCGCCTTCAGCGCGAATTGGCGCTATTGGACCGGTCCTGCCAGCCAACCGTGCCGATTATCCCGCCTGAACCAATTGTTCCCGACCTGCCACCGCCACCACCGTCGCCGGTCGAAGATGCCGGTCTTGATGATAACCAGAACGATTTGGTCGACAGGATTACCCAACGCGGGGCGACCGTTGGCGCGTTGAATTTTGTGCTGGAATGGCACGGGTCGGATGATCTGGACCTGTATGTGACCTGCCCGTCGGGGCAGACGATCAGTTACCGGGCCAGATCAACCTGCGGCGGCAAGCTTGATCTTGATGCCAATGCCGGGCGCTCCTCGATCGTTCCGGACCCGGCGGAAAATATCGTGTTTGAGAATCCGGCGATAGGCCTCTACAAGGTAAAGGTGCATTTGTACAAAGACCGGACGTCCGGGGGGACCAAGGCGTTCAGGTTGCATGTGTTGCGACGGGATGGGACATCGCAAAGTTATAATGGCCTGATCCCGGCAGGCACCCGCAAGTGGACCACAACCATTAGTATTTCAAGGTAGGCATAATGCAGCACCATTCCCATCTGGCAGAGCTGACCGATTGGCGCGATGAGATCACGCTGGTGCCGTATTCCGGCACCCAAATGCTTGATTTCGGCTTTCAGTTGGATGCGCTGGAACTTAAAAACGCCCGCTTTATCGAACGTCCCAAGACGGACGGCGAAGATGGCCGTGAAGAATGGATGTTGCTGCCTCTGACCGGCCACGCCGAGACCGACGAAGAGATCGAGGCAAATGGCAGCCCCGAGGATGACGCCTATTCGGTGCGTCCTGTGGCGGCGTTAGAGCCGTTTTTGAACAAATGGGTGCCGGTGCCGGTGCTGCGGGTGCGCAATGATCGTGGTTCGGCCGGCGAAGAGCGGTTTGATCCCGGCCCGTCGGCCTGGGCACGATTACGGGTGGTGGAACTGGACACGCCCGACCCGGCGACCGGGCACACGCACCGGGTGCAGCTGGCGCTGGATACCATGTTGATGCAGGCGGGGCAGGGCGCGCAATACCTGGCACCTGGCCCGACGGATTCGGAAAAAACCCGTGATTTCAGGTTTGTATCCGATCCTGCGGCGATGGATTGGTTCCTGCGCCGCCCCGAACCGGACAGCGATGGCGATATGCTGGACCTGCAAAAATGGGTCTCGGACTGGCTGGAAGAATTGTTCATGGCGCATAAGCGCGCTGAACGCCCAGGCCGCGCCATTACCCGCGATGCCTTGGCACATAAATTTGAACATTGGGCGCGCTATCTGGCCTGTTTGCGGCTGATTGATCATGCCGTCAATATTCCGAAAATCCGTCTGGCCAATACAGTCGGCGGCCGCGAGGCGGTGACCCCGGTTGAGGTTGATCTGGTGCTGGATGTGGGTAATTCGCGCACCTGTGGCATTCTGATCGAACGCTTTCCCGGCGAAACCCGGCTTGATCTGGCACGGTCCTTTCCTTTGGAAATACGCGATCTGTCACGACCTGAATTTCACTATTCCGGGTTGTTCGAATCCCGGGTCGAGTTTTCCGAGCACCGGATGGGCGACGAACGCTTTGCCTCGCGTTCGGGGCGGCGTAACGGGTTTTTGTGGCCCAGTTTTGTGCGCATTGGCCCCGAGGCGCTGCGACTGGTGGCAGGCGAAGAAGGCACCGAAACCGCGTCCGGCCTGTCCAGCCCCAAACGCTATCTGTGGGATAACACGCCGGTGCAACAGGACTGGCGGTTTCACCACCACGCTGACCCGGCCAACCTGCCCAAATCGTTGCGCGCCGCAATGCGCCACATGAACGAAGCGGGCGAGGTTCTGGAACAGGTTAAGGCGGACGAGGCCGCGCGCCTGCGACCGCGCAGCAAAACCCCGATGAGTCCGGCGATCCGGCCAAGGTTTGCGCGTTCGTCCCTGTTCGGCTTTATGCTGGCGGAAATCATATCGCATGCGTTGAATCAGGTGAATGCGCCTGCGTCCCGCGCGCGCCGTCCGCAGTCGGAATTGCCGCGTCGGCTGGGGCGGATAATTCTGACCCTGCCAACCGCAATTACAGCGCAGGAACAAGCAATTGTAAGGTCTAATGCACGTGGTGCATTAACATTGGTCTGGGCGATGCTGGGGCTAAAGGACGGCGGCGGCGCGCTGGCGCAGATGCCCGAACTGATCGTTGACTGGGACGAGGCAAGCTGTACCCAGCTGGTTTATCTGTATTCCGAGCTGACGCAAAAGTTTGACGGGCGGATTGATCATTTCCTGAAAATGAAGGGCCAAGAGCGGTCAAGGGAAGGCGCGGAACCGACCCCGTCTCTACGGCTGGCCTGCATCGACATTGGCGGTGGCACCACCGACCTGATGATCACCACCTTTTGGGGCGAGGCGGGGCGTGTGTTGCATCCGATCCAGACCTTTCGCGAAGGGTTCCGCGTGGCCGGGGACGAGTTGCTGCAACGGGTGATTGCCGCCGTGGTCCTGCCCGGATTGCAAGGCGCGATCGAGGCCGCAGGCGGGCAGTTTGTCGCCGAAAAGCTGCGGGAACTCTTCAGCGGTGACACCGGCGGGATGGATCAACAGATGGTGCAAAAGCGCCGTCAGTTTGCCTTGCGGGTGCTGATGCCGCTGGCAGTGGCGGTGCTGGGGCGCTGTGAAAGTGCCGATCAGGCGGCTTTGATTGAGTTGGCGATTGGCGATATCCTTGACCTTAATCCAGTGGATGACGCCAAAGGGGAAAAGCCTGTTCCAAAGGCGCTTGTGGCCTATATCGAAGATGCGGCGCGCGATCTTGGGGCGGATTTCAACCTGTCGGATGTGACCCTTAGTTGTTCACGCGAAGATGTCGATGCCATCGCGCGCGAGGTGTTTCAAAAGGCGTTCAGCAATCTGGCCGAGGTGATTGACCACTTTGGTTGTGACGTGGTTTTGCTGACCGGTCGGCCGTCGCGCCTGCCGGCGGTGCGGGCGATTTTGCAGGAAATGATGGTGGTATCGCCGCACCGTTTGATCTCGATGCATGCCTATAAAACCGGGCGCTGGTATCCGTTCCGCGATCCGGTGACCCAGCGCATAGGTGACCCGAAATCGACCGTTGCGGTGGGCGGTATGCTGATCGCCCTGTCGGAAAGCCGGATACCCAATTTCAAGGTGATGACCGGCGCGTTCCGAATGAAATCCACCGCGCGCTTTATTGGTGAGATGGACAGTTCTGGCCAGATCATGGAGTCGCGGGTGTTGTTTGGCGATGTCGATCTGGACGCAAAGGCCACCGCCGATTCTGAGGCGTCTTTGACCATGTACACGCCATTGCATCTGGGTTCACGGCAGCTGCCGCTGGAACGCTGGACCACCACGCCGCTTTACCGGTTGGATTTTGCCACCCAGTCGGCGCAGTCGCGCGCGCCGTTGACGGTGACGTTTGAGCGGGCAGAATCTGACGAAGACCCGGATCAGGAAACATCGGATTCCGTGCTGCGCCGCGAGGCCATGCGCGAGGCGTTTTCGATCACCGAGGTTGAGGATAACGAAGCCACTGCAATGAAAAAAACCGAGGTGAGCTTGCGCTTGCACACCCTTGGTTTTGAAGATGAATACTGGATCGACACCGGTCTGTTCAGGCTGTGATAGGGGGTAGGACATGAGCAATCAGCAACAGGACCAACTGGCGCAAAGCTGCACTGATGTGGCCGATCTTTCAGGCCGAGCGCAAGCTTGGGTCGAAGACCTTGAGAACGCTGATCTGGTCGGGGCAGAAGCGCGCTCATTAGTGCAGATGATGCGCCGTGCCGGACGGCGGGCGCGGCGTTTGGCGCGTGCCGCACGCACCCGGATGTCGGTATCGGTTTTTGGTCCGTCGCAGGCCGGTAAATCGTTCCTTGTGTCGGTGTTGGCGCGCCCTGCTGACGGACCTTTGGTGGTCAATTTCGACGCGCCTGACCATGCCACCGGTGGCGCGCTGGATTATATCCGCGAAGTGAACCCCGAAGGCGAAGGCGAAAGCACCGGTCTTGTGACCCGCTTTACCATCGAACGCCCGCAGACCCCGCCGGGGTTTCCGATCAAGCTGACGTTGCTAAGCGAGGCGGACATCATCCGCACCATCGTCAATTCGTTTTTCATGGACGGTGACCGGTCCGAACCTGCCCCTGAGGCGGCGGAGATTGCCGCCCATCTCGACGCCTTCAAATCCCGTGCTGCTGGCACCCAGCCGGGCATGGACACCGACGAAGTCTACGAGATTGGCGAATATATCGAGGCCAGCTTTGGCCGCGAGGCTTATGCCGTGGCCCTGCGTCCGTTTTGGCAGAACGCCGCCGAGATTGCCCCGCGCCTGACTCCACCCGACCGTGCCGCGTTTTTCGCCTTGCTTTGGGGTAATCACGGCACGTTCAGCGATCTTTATACCCGCATGGCGCAGGCCCTTGGCCAGTTGGATTACGCGAGCGAAGTGTATTCCGGGCTGGACGCGCTGATCCCACGCGAAACCTCGATCATCGACGTGAAAACCCTGAGTGGCACTGGCGGTGACACGCCCCTGACTCTGACCACGATGGAGGGGCGGCAGGCGTCCCTGCCGCGTTCGGTGATTTGCGCCTTGGCGGCGGAATTGGTTCTGCCGATGCAAAGCCTGCCCAGCCAGATGTTCAACAAAACCGACCTGTTGGATTTCCCCGGTGCGCGCAACCGGTTTGAACAGGATCTGGGCAAGGCGTTTGAAGATGCCGAAGCGATCCTGCCAGAGCTGCTTCTGCGCGGCAAGGTGGCCTATCTGTTTGATCGCTATGTGCAAAACCAGGAAATAACCTCGATGTTGCTGTGTGTACCCGACAGCAACATGGAAACCGTCGACCTGCCGGGGCTGGTGCAAAACTGGATTGCCACCACCCATGGCGCGACGGCGCAGGCGCGCGACGCCAGCGATTGTGTGCTGTTCATGGTGCTGACCAAGTTTGACAAACATCTGGGCGACAGCGCGGCCGAAGGCGGTGATGAAACGCGTTTCGAACGGCGTATGCAGGCGTCGTTGCTTGAGAAATTTGGCAAAGGCTCCGATCCTTGGGTGACCCAGTGGAACAGCACCCGCGCGTTCAACAATTGTTTCTGGCTGCGCAACCCGAATTTCTATGTTGACGGGTTGATTGATTACGACAGTGACAAGAGGGAACGGGGCATTCGCCCGGAAAAAACCGCAAGAGTGGCCGAATTAAAGGCCGGCTGCCTTTTGGCCCCTTCGGTGCAACGCCACTTCGGTGATCCGCAGGCGGCGTGGGACGCCGCATTGGCGTTGAATGACGGTGGGGTGAGCTATTTGATGGCCGAGCTGGAAAAGGTTTGCAAACCTGACAGCAAGTTGCGCCAGATCACCACCCAGCTTGATCAGTTGTCGGGTGCCCTGCGCCGGGCGATTGCGCCTTATCACGTCTCGGACGACGTCGAGACGCGGATTACCGAGGCAGAAGAGGCCGTAACAGCGGTGATTGACGATATGGAAGAGGCCCTGCGTCGGCACCACTTTGGCGCGCTGATGGCCGCACTTATGGTTGATCAGGACGAGATTGAAGGGCGTATTTCGCGGGTTCCAAGCTCGATTCGTATCACTTCGGCGGTGGCGTCTGCCAGTTCTGTTGCAAATACGGCGTCTGTTGCAAGGTCTGAGCCGGTGTCGAATGTCGGTGGGGTGCAGCGCCCCGGGCGACCCGGACGCCCCGGGCGACCCGGACGACCCGCGGGGGGGGCAGGGGCACAGGATGCCGCCGCTCAAACGTCCGAACCGGACGTGCGCACCATGACGTTAGAGCAGTTCCAGGCCGAAACTGCGTTGGAAATCTGGATCGACCGGCTTAAGGCGTTTCGTGACAATTCGGCGCAACGGGCGCGGTTTGGGGTTGGTGATACCACCGCATCCGATCTGGTGGCAGAACTGATCCATGCAGCACGCCGGACCGGGCTTGGCCCGCGCACGGCAGCCCAACTTGCGGCAGTGAATTTTGGGCTTACCGTGGAAAAACAGGCGCTTCCGGCGGCGATTCTGGGCGCGGAAAGCATCAACAGCTTTGTCGCCGATCTGGGCATGCGGGCGTTGCCGGAAAGTGAGCGACCACAGGTTGAGGCCGCGGATGGCACCACCAGGGCGATATTTGCGCCAAGGCGCGCCAGCAACACCATTGATGACCTGCCCACCCCCCCCCGTGCCATGGCCGAAGCGGCCTGGACCGATTGGGTGTTTGCCATCGACGCGATGTTTGCCGCCAACGCCAAGGATGGCGAAGGCGGTGAGATCAATATCGACCAGAACCTGGCCCTTGGCCGGATATTAAGCGCCCTGCCGGGGGATCTGAGCGCATGAGCCTGACCATTCACACCGACCCTCAGGAACCAGCGGGCGGATTTGCCTTTCTGGAACTGCCGGGTGGGTCACTGGGGACCGGGCCTGTGACGGTTGCCGTGCTTGAGGTTTATGGCTCGCGGTGGCTTGGCCCATCCGAAGAAGATGGCGATAAGGTCGGGATTGGCGATGGCAATTGGCAAGGCGAACGGCATGATTTCGGTCCCTATACGGTGCACGCTCATGACGGGGCTGATTGGGTTAGGATCGGCCCGGAAATTGTTAATAAGATTGAAGAATATACGCCCTTGCGCCTGACGGTCGGGACTTTGAGCGAAGATGTGACCTGGCCCGACGACGTGCCGCCCCGGGCCGGTGCTGCCGTGTTGGGTGGATTGCAATCGACGGCCCTTGCCGGGGCGCAGGACGCGGGTGCGGCCCTGATGGGCGCAGCGGAGGCACCCAAACCCGCGCCAGAACCCGAACCCGAACTGGAAGCAACGGTGGTGGCAATCCCGCCTGACCTTACCCCAGAACCGGAATCTGAACCGGCGGACGTGGCCGAAGCCCCAAAGCGGATGCTGTGGTGGCTGTTGCTTTTGTTGGTGGTGCTGGCTTTGGCGTTGGCGGCTGCGTGGTGGTTTTTATGGCGCGAGCAGCCGGATCAGCCAATAGTAGAACCGCCTGTGACTGAAGAACCTGCCTTTGAAACTGTTGAACCGGACACTGACGACCCTGCGAACCCCTGCACAAGGGCGGCTTTGACGGGGCTGGCTGGGTTTACCGCAACCCGGGATGCAATCCGGACTTGTGGTGATGCCCTGTCGCCGGATACAGTTTTGACGATTGTCGAAGATGCGGCCAGCACCGGCGACAAGGATGCGCTATTGTTGTTTGGCACGCTGTATGACGGGGCCACGGTAGACGCGCGGATCGAAACGGTGATCGGCCTTAGCTTTGCCGATAATCCCGCCCTTGCGGCGGAATATTACGCCCGCGCCCACGAGGCCGGATCGGACGAGGCCGAGACGCGGCTTAGGGGCGTGTGTGCCTTTCTGGCCGGGGCGACTGACATTATGGCCAAGGGGGCATTTGATGATTTTTGCGAATAAAGCGGTGGGAAAACAGGGTTTTTTTGGGTGCATTCTGGTGGCTGCAACTTTGGCGGTGTCGCTGTTAAGCTGGCCGCAAATGGCACAGGCGCAACAGACGCGCCCGTTGCTGGTCGAAGGGCGTCAGACGGTGTATCAGCGCGTCCTGACCCGACCCGGGGCCTTGTCTTATGCAATTCCAAACGCCCAGGCTGATGGCGGGTTTCCGACCTTTCAGCCGCTTTATATCTATGGTGTTCAACCCGATTGGTATCAGGTTGGCCCGTCAATTTCGCGTGGACCAACGGCGTGGGTAAAACAAAGCGACGTGGTGCTTTGGAAACAAAACATCGTCGGGGCCTTTACCAATGCCGCCGGACGCAAACGCCAGTTCCTGTTTTCCTCGCAAGAAAGTTTGCGCGCCTTGATGGAGCATGAAGGTCTGCGCGATATGCAGGCCAAACTGTTGGCCGAAGAGGCCGCCGGGCTGATCCCCGAGAGCAGCGGCGTTGTTGCCGCTGAGCCTGAGGAATACGTTGATATCGTTGATCAGTTGTACATCATGCCGATCCTGGATTTCACCCAGGACCTGCATCCGCTGAACTATGAGGAAAATCTGCTGCTGAAACTGGCTTCGGTGCCGTTGCATTCGGCGACGGCCCCCGGTCCGGGGGCCGGTTCCGATGATTTCGACGCAGGCATTGTGTTTGTGTTCGACACCACCCGTTCGATGGAACCGTTCATTGCCCGCACCCAAACCGCGGTCGAACGAATTATCCGCGATCTGCAAGATACCGAAATTGGCCGTCGGGTGCAATTTGGCGTGGTGGCATTTCGCGACAACCCTGATGCTGCCCCGGGGTTGGAATACCGCACCCGCACCTTGTTGCCGCTGGTGCGCCGGGCTGATCAGACGCCGGTCATTGCTACCATCCGGGCCGCCACCCGTGTGGCCGATGTGAATTCCCCCGGTTTTAACGAAGACAGCCTTGCCGGGGTCGAAGACGCGGTCGAGTTGACCAATTGGGACGCCGAAGCGGGTGATCCGTTTGATGCGCGCATCGTCATTCTGATCACCGATGCTGGCCCCAAGGACATCCGTGATCCCAACGTGCGCTCGGCCATAGGTCCGGCCGAATTGCAGCGCGCGGCACAGGTCAAAAACGTCGCCGTCATGACGTTGCATTTACAGACCGGGGCCGGGGGGGCTGCCCAACATGCCTGGGCCAAAGGGCAATACCGGTTGTTGTCGCAATACCATGGCTCGAACCTGTATTTTGGCATTCCCGATGGGTCGCCTGCACAGTTTGAAAAGGCGGTGACCCGGCTGGTGACGGCGATGATCGACAATATCCGCATTGCCCGTAACGAAGCACCGACGCTTGACCGGCAAGAGACTGGCGAAGATCTGGTCAACCTTGGGCTGGCCATGCGGCTGGCCTATCTGGGACAGTTGCGCGGCACGCAGGCGCCGGATGTGATCGAAGGCTGGGCCTCGGGCAAGGCCGTCGAAGACCCATCGCGCGAGGCGATTGAGCCGCGCCTGTTAGTGACCAAGAATGAAATGGCGACCATGGCCGATCTGCTGGACCGGTTGCTGACTTTGGGCGAACAGGGCCGCTCGGACGCGGATGCGTCCAGCTTTTTCACTCAGGTACGCGATGTGGTCGGGCAGATGGCGCAGAACCCGGATCGGTTGATCAATACCGACAGTGACACCCTTGGCGGGGCGCTGGAATTCCTCGAGGACCTGCCCTATGTCAGCCAGTTGCTGCTGACCAACGAAGCCCGCTGGGTGTCCAGTGCGATGATCCGGCGCAATTTGCTGGACGGGATGCGCCAGAAACTGGTGCAGCACCGCAAATGGCTGCATGATCCGGCGGTGTGGACCCCGCTCTATGACGGAGCACCAGATGGCGAATATGTGTTTGCCATGCCGTTCCAGGCGTTGCCGTAAACGCCGGTGTCGGACGGGCTAACCCTTACTAACGGCTTGGTGGCGTTGCAGGACGGTGACCGGACCTTTCGCCTTGAAATCAAGGCGCTGACCCTGACCCCGGGCCGCGCTGTGGCCCTGACCGGGGCCAGCGGATCGGGCAAAACCCTGATGCTGGAACTGCTGGGACTGCTGCGTGCACCGGGTGAGGGCACGCGCTATGAATGGCACGCGCAAGGCATAGATCGCGACCTTGCGGGCTTGTGGCAGGACGGGCCGCGCAACGCAACCCTGGCGCATCAGCGCGGCGCGCTGTTTGGGTTTGTCCCGCAAAGCGGTGGTCTGCTGCCGTTTCTGAGTGTCGCACAAAACGTCGAACTGACCCAGAAAATCAACAAATGTCTGGATGCGGATTGGACCGCTGATTTGATCGAACGTCTGGGTCTGGCGGATGTGGCGCATCTGCCGCCCGGTGCTTTGTCGATTGGCCAGCGCCAGCGCACCGCAATTGCCCGCGCTTTGGCGCACCGCCCGCCGTTTGTGATCGCCGATGAACCGACGGCGGCGCTTGATCCCGATAGTGCCGACACGGTGTTGCACCTGTTACTGGATATCGCCGCGACGCAAAACTGCGGCGTGATCCTGTCGTCGCATGACATCGCCCGGATCGACCGTTTTAACATTCCCCGCCTGTCGCTGAATACCTCGGTCACGGGCAAAACCGTCACCTCAACACTGGAGGACGCGACATGCTGATCATTTGGCTGGCCTGGCGCGATCTGTTGCGTGAAAAGTTCTTTTTGCT